>NZ_KV791851.1:0-84587 GCF_001808005.1 Staphylococcus sp. HMSC13A10
TTCCGCTAGAGTAGGACGTTGCCAGGCAAATAGAGAGACCGTAAGGTCTTTTTTTTATGTCTAAAAATGTAGTAATTTAAATCATCAATGAAGGAAAACGTTTGAAGTCGATGATTTGAGGAAAGAACGCTACGAGCTTAGTCGAGCTAAGTGAGTAAGAGAGAGACGAAAAAGAAGAAGAATGCGAGCGTTTATCTCGAGTTGAGAAAGCTCCTTAGCGCCGATGGTAGCAGACTAACGTTCTAAAGCAAAACAGCGATTTATAATCGCATTGTTTTACTTAATAGCTTTAGCTATTAAGTACAACTATATATGCTAGGCAAATAATAGGATGCGATGAGCCGCATTGAGACCGTAAGGTCTTTTTTTTTAATACATAAAAAGTGAAGTGCTTTAAATCATCAATGAAGACCGGGGCTCCAACAAAGAGAATTTTGGTAGAAAATTCAACAAGCAATGCAAGTTGGGGTAAAGGAACGCTACGATCTTAGTCAAGCTAAGTGAGTAAGAGAGAGACGAAAAAGAAGAAAAATGCGAATGATTGACTCAAATCAAGTTTAGCTCAGCAGTTTAAATAGTTCTAATAAAATTTTATTAACCATTTTTCATAAAGAATAAAGACTAAATTTTAAATAAAATAAAATCGGAGTTACATGGAAATTATTCCACTTAACTCCGATTAGTTTTTACACTAGTTAAATTAATAAAGAGTATAGCATTTTGTTTTCATTAATATATATATTTGAAGGATCAAATATACTTACTTTTTCTTTTAAATGTTGTAAATCTGCGTGATCCTTAAGTTGAATACCAATAATAACTGTACCAGTATTTTGAGATGATTTTTTTAAATACTCAAATTTGGTAATGTCATCTTGAGGGCCGAGCACATCATTAACAAATTCTCTTAGAGCTCCTGGTCTTTGAGGGAAATTAAGGATAAAATAATGTTTCATTTCTTCATATAAAAGTGATCGTTCTTCAATTTCTTTCATACGATTGATATCATTGTTACCACCACTAACTATACAAACTACAGTTTTTCCTTTAATTTGTTGACGATAGTTTTCTAAAGCAGCAACACTTAATGCACCCGCGGGTTCTGCTATAATAGCTTGCTTAGAGTACATATCAAGTATTGTTGAACATACAGCGCCTTCATCTACTTGAACATAGTCATGTACTTTAGATTTAGCTATTTCAAATGTTAAGTCACCAACTCTAGCTACTGATGCACCATCTACAAATTTATCAATTTCTTTCAATGTAACTACTTTATTATTAACGACAACAGATTCATACATACTACTAGCCCCAGCAGGTTCTACGCCAATAATATTGGTCTTAGGAGAATAATCATGGAAATAAGTACTAATACCTGAGATTAGTCCTCCACCTCCTATAGCTGCGAATAAATAATCAAACTCAATATTTTCATCTTGAGATTGATGTATAATTTCTTTAGCTAGGGTACCTTGACCAGCAATTGTATAAACATTGTTAAATGGATCGATAAATGTCATATCATGTTGTTTAGTATAATCTAATGCTTCAGCTAGACAATCATCAAAGGTATCACCAGTTAATTTTATTTCTACATTTCCGTTTCCAAAAAACTGAACTTGATTAATTTTTTGTAGGGGAGTAGTTACTGGCATAAAAATGACAGCATTTAAATCTAACTTTTTTGCAGTGTAAGCAACACCTTGAGCATGATTGCCTGCACTAGCACATGTAATACCCTTATTTTGAATTTCTTCAGATAATACGGAGATAGCATTATAGGCACCTCTTAGTTTGAATGAACGTACCCATTGTAAGTCTTCTCTTTTCAAATATACTTTACAATCATATTTTTGAGATAAATAATGATCTAATTGTAAAGGAGTCTCTTTTACTGTATCTTTAAGACGTAAAAAAGCTTTATCGATATCTTTTGTTGAAACTGTTGTTTTTAATGTCATAATAGTCCCACCCTAATGTGCTTTTTCATATTTTTCAATTAAATCTTCATACTGTAATGTTATATCTATATCATCTAATCCATGAATGAGTTTATTTTTCCAAGTTTCATCTATATCAAAATGGAAAGTTTTCTCCGGCGATGAAACTGTTTGATTTGGTAAGTCAACTGTAATTTCTTTAAAGCTTGCTAAATGCTCTCGAGAAGTTTTATCTAATTTAATAGGTAACATAGCATTTTTTGTACAATTCATGTAAAAAATATCACTATAGCTTCCTGCAATAATAATACTGAATCCATAATCTTTTAATGCCCAAGCAGCGTGTTCTCTACTGGAACCACAACCAAAATTATCTCCAGTTATAAGAATACTTGCGCCTTTATATTCTGGCTTATTTGGATTAAATTCTGGATTATCAGTTCCATCTGGTAAATAACGCCATTCATCAAATGCAAAAGGACCAAAACTTGTTTTAGATATACGTTTTAAATGAGCTTTTGGAATGATTTGATCAGTATCGATATTGTCATAGAACAATGGCACGATTTTACCTGTATAAGTGGTAATTGGTTTTATATCCATTTATATAACCACCTTTCTAACATCTACAAATTTTCCGTTAATTGCTGCTGCTGCAGCCATTGCAGGAGAAACTAGGTGTGTTCTGGCACCTTTACCTTGTCGTCCTTCAAAATTTCTATTACTTGTAGATGCGCAATGAACACCTTCTGGAACTTGGTCTGGATTCATTCCTAAACACATTGAACATCCAGGTTCACGCCATTCAAATCCTGCATCTTTAAAAATTTTATCTAGACCCATCGATTCAGCTTCTTTTTTTACAGTACGTGAACCAGGTACGACAATAGCAGTGATATTTGGATGTACGTGTTTTCCTTTTACAATATGACTAGCTTCAATTAAATCTGAAATTCTAGCATTTGTACATGACCCTAAAAAGACATATCCTAATTCTATATCTTCAACTTTTTGACCTGGCTTTAGCCCCATGTATTGATATGCGTGTTCATCATTAGAATCTTTAATGGCAGGGAATGGCGTACTAAAGCTAACACCCATTTCTGGGTTGGTACCCCAAGTGACTTGTGGTTCAAGATTTGTAACATCAATATTAATAATTTTGTCGAAATAGGCATCTTCGTCAGAATAAAGTTGTTTCCATTGTGGTATCATTTCATCTATATTTTTAGCGAATTGACGTCCTCTTACATATTCAAATGTAATCTCATCTGGTTGCATCATCCCATATTTTGCGCCTGCTTCAATAGCCATATTACAAATAGTCATTCTAGCTTCCATTGATAAACTTTTGATTGTTTCACCGGTGAATTCTAGAGCATATCCAGTACCAAAATCTACACCATATTGATTAATAAGATAGAGGATAATATCTTTTGCATATACTCCATTAGGTAACTTTCCTGAAATATCGATTTTTAAATTTTTGGGTTTTGTTTGCCACAACGTTTGAGTAGCAAAAACATGTTCAACTTCACTTGTTCCAATACCAAATGCAATTGCACCAAAAGCACCATGTGTGGCTGTATGAGAATCACCACAAACAATCGTCTTACCTGGTTGAGTTAGACCAGTTTCAGGGCCGACCATATGTACGATTCCTTGTTCATCTGACCCCATATCAAATATATGAACACCGAAATCTTGTGCGTTTTTTTGGAGGGTAGTTATTTGTTTGTTTGCAATTTCATCTTTGATATTAAAAATATCTATAGTAGGTACATTATGATCTAATGTAGCAAATGTTAAATCTGGACGACGTAGTTTTCTTTTTTGTAATCTTAATCCTTCAAAAGCTTGAGGCGAAGTAACTTCATGTATAAGATGTAAATCTATATATAATAATTGAGGGTCACCTACATTTCCATGCAAGACATGTTTATCCCATACTTTATCAAATAGTGTTTGTCCCATAAGATGACGCCTCCCTTAAGTGTAATCTTCTTTTAGTAGTTTAATGATTTCGGAAGTACGATATGTTCCTCCTAAATCTGACGTACATTTTCCTTCTCTAATAAATTGATAAATTTTATGTTCTAACTCATTAGCTGCTGCAACTTCATTAAAACTTTCCCTTAAGCACATAGCTAAAGATAGTAACATTCCAAATGGATTAGCAATATCTTTTCCTGCTATATCAGGTGCTGATCCATGAATAGGTTCGTAAAGTCTAGTTCCATCTTTACCAAAACTTGCTGATGGAGATAATCCTAGCGAACCAGGAATAACTGAAGCTTCGTCACTTAAAATATCGCCGAATAAGTTTTCAGTTACGATAACGTCGAATTGTGTTGGTCGCGTAATCAAATGCATACTACATGCATCAACAAGTAAATGTTCTACGTCTACGTCAGGATAATCTTTCTTAACTTCATCAACAGTTTTTCTCCAAAGTTTACTAGAAGAAAGCACATTTTCTTTATCTACAGAAGTTAATTTCTTATGACGTTGTTGTGCTAACTCAAATGCAACTCTTAAAATTTGTTCGATTTCATCACGGGTATAAGTTAAAGAATCTAAAGCATGATGTTCTGAGAGTTCTCTTGGTTCTCCAAAATACAGTCCGCCAGTGAGTTCTCGTACAATAACTAAGTCTGTGCCCTCAACTCGATCTTGTTTAAGTGGAGAGAGGTGACTTGTTCCATTTGTAACAATAGTGGGGCGAATATTAGCATATAAATTAAGTGATTTTCTAAGTTTTAATAATCCTTGTTCAGGCCGTAAATTTGGATTACTCCATTTCGGACCACCAATAGCTCCCAATAATATTGCATCAGCATTTTGACAAGCTTTTAACGTCTCATCAGTTAGGGGAGTGCCATAGTTATCTATAGCTGCTCCTCCAAAATGATGTGTATCTATATGATAATCAAATTGATATTTCTGACTAATTTTCTCTAAGATACCTAGACTTCCATTTAGTATTTCTGGTCCTATGCCGTCTCCAGGTAAAGCAACAATGTTATAGGTCATGATTGGATACCTTCTTTCTCTTTTGTTTCAGCAACATATTTTGCATGGGCTTCAACATAAGCTTTGCAAGAAGCTTTTAAAATATCATGGTCAATGCCTATACCACTAACTTCTTTATTTTCGATGATAAGGTTAACATGAACTTCAGCTTGTGCATCAGTACCTTCAGTGACAGAGTCTATTCGATAATCAATCAATTCTGTTTCACGTTTAAATATTCTATCAACAGCATTATAAATAGCGACAATGGAGCCAGTACCAATGCTTGAATCTTGATAAATATTATTGTCTTTATCTTTAATAACAACTACTGCACTTTGAAGACCATTTGATACAAACTGAAGTTGTAAAGTTTCAAGTTGGAAAATGGCACTTTGTTCATGTTCTGAACCTTGAATTAAAGCATGAATATCACGGTCAGATACAGCTTTTTTCTTATCAGCAATTGCTTTAAATTGCTTAAACAAATTGACTTGATCTTCAGAAGTAATGTCATAACCTAATGCTTTTAGTTTTTCAGCAAAGGCATGCTTTCCTGATAATTTGCCCAGTGGTAATTCAGTTGTACTGACACCTACTAATTGTGGCGTCATAATTTCATAAGTTTCGCGATGTTTTAGAACACCATCTTGATGAATACCAGATTCATGACTAAAGGCATTTTGGCCAACTATGGCTTTATTTCTTGGAACACGAATACCAGCATATCGTGAAATCAAATCAGAAGTATTTTTAGTTTGTTGTAAATTAATTTGTGATTCTAAACCATAATGATCTTTACGAACATATAAAGCTAAAGCAACTTCCTCAAGTGCCGCATTACCAGCTCGTTCTCCTATACCATTTACTGTACCTTCAATGCGTCTTGCACCACCTTCGATTGCAGCAAGACTATTTGCGACAGCCATACCTAAATCATCATGACAATGAGCGCTATAAATGATTTCTTTATCAGATTGAACGGATTCAGTTAATGTTTTAAAAATTTGTCCATATTCAGAAGGGTAACTAAAACCAACAGTATCAGGGATATTGATGATAGTTGCACCAGCATCTACAGCAGTTTGTACGCTTTTTATTAAAAATGAAATATCAGTTCTCGTTGCATCTTCAGGTGAAAATTGAACAACTTCAAAATATTTTTTAGCATATGAAACATGTTCTTTTATTGATGCTAAAACTTCTTCTTGTGTCATTTTTAATTTATATTCTAAGTGAATAGGAGATGTAGCAATAAAAACATGGACACGAGGTTTAGTAGCTAACTTTGTTGCTTCATAAACTGCGTCAATATCTGATTTCTTACATCTAGCTAAGCCACATACTGCTGTTTTTGTTAAAGCTTTAGATATCGCTTCTACCGATTTGAAACTTCCTGTACTTGAAGCGGGAAAGCCGGCTTCAATAACGTCGACTCCCCAATTTTCAAGTTGTTTCGCTATCTTTAAACGTTCGTCAAAAGTAAAATTGACTCCCGGTGTTTGTTCACCATCTCTAAGCGTTGTATCAAATATTTGAATATGGCTACTCATTCTAATCCACTCCTTAATCCATTACTTTTCAATTCGTTTCGATTTAATAAATGGCATCATATCACGTAGATCACGGCCAACTTTTTCAATTGGATGACCAGCTTGTTCTTCACGCATTCTATAAAATTCTTTGAAACCATTTTTATTATCTTCAACGAAACTGTTAGCAAATTTACCGTTTTGAATATCTGTTAATACGGCTTTCATATTTTCTTTAACATCTGGCGTAATCACACGTGAACCAGATACATAATCACCGTATTCGGCTGTATTTGAAATTGAATAACGAACATTGTCCATTCCGCCTTCATACATCAAATCAACAATCAATTTCATTTCATGTAATACTTCAAAATATGCAAGTTCAGGTTGATATCCAGCTTCCACTAGTGTTTCAAAACCACTTTGAATTAATTTATGAACACCGCCACAAAGTACAGCTTGCTCACCAAATAAATCAGTTTCAGTTTCTTCTTTAAATGTAGTTTCAATAACTCCAGCACGTGTAGATCCGATACCTTTTGCATAACTTAATGCGATATCTCTAGCATGGCCAGTTGCATCCTGTTGTACTCCAAATAAGGAAGGGACAGCGCTACCTTCTTCAAATGTACGTCTTACTAAATGATCAGGGCCTTTTGGTGCTACTAAGAATACATCAACATCTTCGGGTGGTTGAATAACACCAAAATGAATATTGAAACCATGTGCGAAAGCTAGGGCATTTCCAGATTCTAAATTTGGTGAAATTTCATTTTTATAAACATCACCTTGAATTTCATCAGGGATGAGTACCATAACCACATCTGCTTGTTTAGTTGCTTCATCAACAGTTAATACTTCAAAGCCGTTCTCTTTAGCTTTATCAAAAGAACGTCCAGGGCGGATACCAATAACAACATCATATCCATTGTCTTTTAAGTTTTGTGCATGTGCATGACCTTGTGAGCCATAACCAATTACTGCAATTTTTTTACCTGCTAGTGCGTCTGTTTTTACTGTTTCGTCATAATATACTTTAGTCATAATAAATTCCTCCAAAATAATTTAAAAATTTGAAATATTCCGAAATTTTAAGGCGATTAACTAGTGATGATAGCAGCTCGTTTAAGATACTGTTTTTAATGAACACTAGCGCATCAAAGGTTAATCATAATTTATGCTGAATGTTGCTCTACACTTAAAACATTAATTTGTTGTTTAAGCTTATTTATTAAAATATTTAATAACTCTTCGTCATCAATATTAACAATGAGTTCCATATCTGAAACGTTAGGGTCATCATTACGTTTTTTAACGTGTAATTCTTCGATATTATACTGTAATCTAACAAATGCACTTGTAATTCTATTTAATGTACTTACTTGATTCATTACTTCTAACTTTAAATGTCTTCTCATTAGTATCCCTCCATTTCGTGATTTGCTTTACCACTTGGAATCATTGGATTTACTGGCTCGATAGGAGAGATACGCACTTCGATAAGTGCCGGACCATTATAGTTGAAAGCTTCATCGAGTGTTTCTTTAAGTTGATTAGGTTTATCAATTAAGAATCCTTTAACTCCATATGCTTCGGATAGTTTCATAAAATCAGGTTGATCATTAAATACGGAATGGGAAAAACGTTGATTAAAGAATTTATCTTGCCACTGTTTAACCATACCTAACGTACCATTATTAATTAAGACTATTTTAATATTTAAGCCGTATTCAGGCAGTAAAGCCATCTCTTGATTAGTCATTTGGAAACCACCATCACCAACGAAACAAACAACAGTTTTATCAGGTCTGGCTAGTTGGGCGCCAATTGCAGATGGAATACCGAATCCCATTGTACCTAGACCACCACTAGTAACCCATTGACTGTGACTTTTGAATGGATAAAATTGAGCTGCCCACATTTGATGTTGACCTACGTCAGTAGTCACAATTGCGTCGCCATTCGTAATATGTCCAATATATTCGATAGCTTCTTGAGGTTTGCAAAATGAGTCATTGTTATCTTTTTCATATTTGAAAGGGTAACTTGATTTGTTAGTTTCACAAGTTTGCAACCAGTCATCATGATTTGGTACTTGAACATTAGCGTTTTCTAATTGTTCTAATACATTTTTACAATCTGCAACGATACCTAAATCTGTATCTATCACTTTATTTAATTCAGAAGGATCAATATCTACATGAACGATTTTTGCATTTGGTGCAAATGCATCAGGTTTACTGGCAAGTCTATCGTCGAAACGACTACCTAAATTAATTAATAAATCACACTCTGTTAATGCCATATTACTTGCATATGAACCATGCATACCTCCCATACCTAAAAATAGGGGATGATCGTATGGTACTGCACCTAAACCTAATAATGTTGTGATAGTAGGGATTTTATGTTGAGTTACAAAATTTGTTAATAGTTCATTAGATTTTGAATGATTAATTCCAGCTCCAGCTAAGACTAGAGGCTTTTTAGAGCTATTTAAATAAGATACTAATGTTTCAATATCATTTGAATCAGCTACTGTGTTGACTTGATATCCAGGTAAATCAACAGTTTCAGATAATTCTACATTAGTCGACAAAATACCCATATCTTTTGGAAAATCAATGACTACTGGTCCTTTTCTACCAGTATTTGCGACATGAAAAGCCTCATGAACAATTCTAGGAATGTCTTCTACTTTTTTTACTTGATAGTTTTGTTTAGTAATAGGGGTAGTCATTGATAATAAATCAGCTTCTTGGAATGCGTCTTTACCGATACCAGGTGTAGCGACTTGTCCCGTAAATACAACTAAAGGTAAAGAATCACTATGAGCATCCGTGATTCCTGTTATAGCATTGGTTGCTCCAGGACCACTAGTAACGACGACGACACCTGTTTTACCTGAAACGCGTGCATATCCTTCGGCAGCATGTGTTGCACCTTGTTCGTGCCTTGCTAAAATATGTTTAATTTTACCATCGTAAAATGTGTCATATAAAGGTAGTACTGCACCACCAGGATATCCAAAAATAAATTCTACATCTTCATTTTGTAACGCTTCAACTAACAATTCAGATCCTGGTCTCATTTCATTTAGTGTTTGGTTTTTCAAGTATTCAGGTTTACTAGATTCTGCCACTTTCATAGTGTCGATAGGTTGGTTTGATTCTGAAGTATTGTGTTCTGGCATGTCACTTAATTTAGTCATGAAAATCAACTCCTAATTTTAGATAAGGTTTTCGGGTACTTGCATGATTCCACCCGTATTAGCACTAGTTACTAATGAAGTATAACGTGCAAGATATCCTGTTTTAACCTTTGCTTTAAATGGTTCTAGTTGTTCTCTACGGCGGTATAATTCTTCTTCAGGTTGATCAACGTTTAAAGTTCGGTTAGTTAAATCAATTGTGATTTCGTCTCCGTCTCTGATTAATCCAATTGGCCCACCTGAAGCTGCTTCTGGAGAAATATGTCCTACAGCAATACCTCTTGTTGCACCTGAAAATCTTCCATCGGTAATTAATGCAACGTCTTTACCTAAACCTCTCCCAACAATTGAAGAAGTTGGAGCTAACATTTCTGGCATTCCAGGACCACCTTTAGGCCCTTCGTATCTGATAACTACAACATGACCTTCGCGAACAGTATGGTTATCAATTGCTTCAACAGCTTCATCATGTGAATTGAAACAAATTGCTTTTCCAGTAAATGTTTTAATAGATGGGTCTACCCCTCCAACTTTGATAACTGCACCTTTTGGAGCTAAATTACCGAATAAGATAGATAAACCGCCTTCTTTGTCATAAGGTTTTTCTAGTGAGTGTATAACATCAAAATTTTTAATTTCTTTACCGTCATTATTTTCTCTTAATGTTTTTCCGGTTACTGTAATTCTATCTGGGTGTAAAGTGCCTTCTTTCTTCATTAGTTCATTGATAATTGCTGGAACTCCACCAGCTTCATGAACGTCATGCATAGAGTATGATGAACTTGGAGCAATTTTAGATAAATAAGGTGTTTGCTTTGCTACTTCATTAATTCGTTCTAAATCGTATTCAATTCCAGCTTCATTAGCAATTGCAAGTGTATGAAGTACTGTATTAGTTGAACCACCCATTGCCATATCTAATGCGAAAGCATCATCAATAGCTTCTTTAGTTACGATATCTCTTGGCTTGATGTCGTTTTTAATATTTTCTACTAATCTAAATGCAGCTTCACGAATCATTTCTCTACGCTGATCACTAACTGCTAGGGCAGTGCCATTATATGGTAAAGCTAACCCAAGGACTTCCATTAAACAGTTCATTGAATTGGCTGTAAACATTCCAGCGCATGAACCGCAAGTAGGGCAGGCATTTTGTTCCATATCTAGAAATTCTTCTTTAGAAATAGAACCTTCTTTGAAAGCACCAACAGCTTCAAACATTGATGATAAAGTTAATGCTTTACCTTGGGCAGATAAACCGGCTTTCATTGGACCACCTGAACAGAAGATAGCTGGTACATTTGTTCTAACTGCTGCTAGTAGCATACCAGGTGTGATTTTGTCACAGTTTGGAATATAGAAAACGCCGTCAAACCAATGAGCATTGATGACTGTTTCTGCTGCATCAGCAATGATTTCTCTAGAAGGAAGAGAATACCTCATTCCAATGTGTCCCATAGCAATACCATCATCTACGCCAATAGTATTAAATTCAAAAGGAATAGCGCCTGCTTCTCTAATAGCTTCTTTAGCAATGTCTGCTAGTTCTCTTAAATGTACGTGGCCTGGAACGATATCGATATATGAATTACAAATAGCAACGAATGGTTTGTTCATATCAGTTGGATTTTGAAGTGCGCCCGTTGCGTGTAAAAGACTTCTTGCTGGAGCTTGGTGATCTCCTTTTTTGATCATGTCGCTTCGCATAATTAATTCCCCCGTGTATTATTTTAGAAAAATAAAAAACGCCCCAAAATTTTTTGGGACGTTCATAAGTCCCATTCAATTACAAATAGGACTTAAACATTTAGTAAAAGGATTAATTACTAAAGTTCCAGCCCTTGAGAGTATAATAAAATAATATTGTTTGAAGTTGTCGTTGAATATTGATATGTGTGATTAGTCATTTTATTATACTCCCTTCACTGAATGGTAATTTATTCTGAATAGTTTGAATTGTTTTGAAATTTATAAACTTAATTTACTACATAGAGAAAAGCGTGTCAATAATATTTTAGAATTTTCTTACAATTCATTTTAAAAAATTGTTAATCATATTAACGAAGAAATTAGAGTCAAAATTTGTTACACTAAATAAGTTAATAAAATTCTTGGAAAATGAAAAACATTAATAGGAGAATGGCCTATGATTAATATTAAAGACAAAGATGAAATGAAACAATTTGCTAACCAGTTAGTTGAGTTAATTGAACCAAACGACTTAATTTTATTGAATGGAGATTTAGGTGCTGGAAAAACGACACTTACACAATTTATTGGTCTAGCTATGGGTGTTACACGTACGATTAATTCACCAACTTTTAATATTATTAAATCTTATAAAGGTACAAACTTAAAGTTACATCATATGGATTGCTATCGATTGGAAGATTCAGAAGAAGATTTAGGATTTGATGAATATTTTGAAGATGAGGCTCTTACAGTGATTGAGTGGAGTCAATTTATCAAAGATTTACTACCAAAAGAAGCTTTAGTTATTAATATAAAAGTTATAGATGAAAGCCAACGTCAAATTACACTTGAAGCTGAAGGGAATCATTATATTGCTATGAAGGAGGCACTTGAACAATGAAATTATTGTTGATAGACACTTCCAATCAACCTTTATCAGTTGCCATTACAAACAATAATGAAACAATTGCTGAAATTAATAATAATTCCAAAGTAAATCATTCAGTGCAGCTCATGCCTGAAATCCAACGTTTGTTTGAACAAAGTGGTATTTCAAAACATGATTTAGATGGAATTGTTGTTGCAGAAGGACCAGGATCATATACTGGTTTAAGAATTGGTGTGACTACTGCAAAAACACTTGCTTACGCATTAAATTGTAAATTGTACGGTGTATCTTCATTAAAATCACTAGCAGCTTGTATAAAAGAAGATTATCGACTTTTAGTACCAATATTTGATGCAAGACGTGAGGCAGTATATACGGGTATTTACCAAAGACAAAGCGATGGAACATTAGAAACTATTTTAGAAGATCAATACATTTCTATTGAAGATTTAAAATCAAAATTACATGAATTTAATCAAAAATATCTATTTATAGGACAAGATACTTCTAAGTTATCTCATTTATTAGAAGGGGAATGTATAGATCAGTTACCACAAGCATCTGTGATGAGTGAACTTATTAGTCAACCTGCTGATATTCATAGTTTTGTTCCAAAATATCATAAAATAACTGAGGCAGAGAGAAATTGGATAAACCAACAAAAGAACAGTTAAATATAAGAAAAATGAGTATAGATGACGTTCCGTCGGTGTTTGACATAGAAAGAAATAGTTTTAACGATAGTTCATGGACAATTGATGCATTTTATCATGAAATTGAAAAGAATGAGTTTGCAAATTATTTTGTCATAGAATTTGATAATACTATCATAGGATATTTAGGGTTATGGATAGTGATTGATCAAGCACAAATTACTACTATTGCAATTACTGAAAAATTTAGAGGTTATGGTTTAGGGCAACTTCTATTAAAATATGTTATGAATTATGCAAGTCACAAATGTGAAATGATGAGTTTAGAAGTAAGAATAGATAATATAGTAGCGCAACATGTTTATCAAAATCTAGGATTTCAATATGGTGGTAAACGAAAAAATTATTATGGAGAAGGGCAGGATGCATTAGTGATGTGGGTGAATTTAAGTGAATAATAATCAAACTTTGATATTAGCAATAGAGACAAGTTGTGATGAGACAAGTGTAAGTATTATAAAAAATGGAACAGAGATATTATCGAATACGGTTTTAAGTCAAATAGAGAGTCATAAACGTTTCGGTGGAGTTGTGCCTGAAATTGCAAGTAGACATCATGTTGAAGGGATTACAACAACGATTGATGAATCTTTACAAACGGCTAATGTATCTATGAAAGATATCGATGCTATAGCTGTAACTCAAGGACCAGGTCTTATTGGAGCATTACTTATTGGCATTAATGCTGCAAAAGCTTTAGCGTTTGCATATGATATCCCATTAATACCTGTTCACCATATTGCTGGACATATATATGCTAATCATTTAGAAACACCGCTCACATTTCCACTCATAGCCTTAATTGTTTCAGGTGGCCATACAGAATTAGTTTATATGAAAGATCATTTAAATTTTAAAGTAATAGGTGAAACAAGAGATGATGCAGTAGGTGAAGCATATGATAAAGTAGCTCGCACAATTGATTTACCTTATCCTGGTGGACCTCAAGTTGATCAATTAGCAGCTAAAGGCCAAGACACTTATCAATTTCCTAGAGTATGGTTAGAAAAAGATAGCTATGATTTTAGTTTTAGTGGATTGAAAAGTGCAGTCATTAATCAATTGCATAACCAACGTCAAAAGGGACAAGATATAATTCCAGAAAATGTAGCAACAAGTTTTCAAAATAGTGTTGTAGAAGTAATAACTACTAAAGCTATTCATGCATGTAAAGCTTATAATGTTGATCGACTAATTGTTGCTGGTGGCGTAGCCAGTAATCGTGGCTTGAGAGAAAGTATAGCCAGTCAGTGTGAACAAAATAATATTCAATTAACAATACCAGCACCAAAATTATGTACTGATAATGCAGCAATGATTGGTGCTGCAGGTCACTATTTATATTTAGCTGGTAAACGTGGTGATATGGCTATGAATGGCCAAAATAATATTGATATAGAAGATTTTACAATAGAATCTACTTTATAAAACAAAAGTCAGTAGTGAGAGAAAAATAATTCTCAAACTACTGACTTATTTTATTGATTCTCAACTTGTTGTTTAGCACGCTTATATATATCGTTAGGAAATTGAGTCAGTCTCAATAACTCTATTGCATTTCTAATATTCGCCTTACCTGGTTTAATTTTAAAATCGAAATCAATAGAATCATTCTTAATAGACTCATTAAAGTGATAATTAATGAAACTTGGACTTAATAATGATGATAGTTCAATATCATGTGTTGCCGCTAGAACATAATAGTTCGGTATATTATTTAAATAGGTTAATACCGATTCAGAAGCGGCAATTCTTTCTGTTGTGTTTGTGCCTTTAAATATTTCATCTATAAAACAATATATTTGTTTATCAGTTGAAATATTAAATAAACGTCTAATGGATTTAAGTTCAGCCATAAAATAACTATCTCCAGATAGAACATCATCTGCATTAGCCATCGATGTGAATACTAAGCCAGGTACATATTTAAATTGAGAGGCTGTAGCAGTCTCTATTGATTGGGCTAAAATTAAATTAAGTGCCACTGCTTTCATAAAGGTAGATTTACCAGAAGCATTCGAACCAGTTAATAAAATATTTTGATTAATAGATAAATCATTCGGTACAGCATCTGTAATTAATGGATGCGTTAAATCTTCAAAATCACATAAATAATGTTGTGTATCTTGTGATTGTATTATTTCAGGTTCGCAATATTCATCTAAAGTTTCTTGATATAAAGAAATAGCATAGTGATTATCTAACTGACCAATATAATCATAACAATTTAATACTTCTTCTAAATATTTATAATAACTATTTTGTATAATGTGAAAGATTGTATAATCTAGCATGAAAACAGTTTTAATTAATAAAATAAAGGCAGATGCAAAATCGCCACCTTCTATTTTTACTAATAAGCCACTTAAATAGCGAGCACTTTTAAAATGATTAAAGTTTACATTTAAATCTGGTGTTCCTTCAATTTCAGTTAATTTCTTACTTTGACTTAAAATATTTGCAGTATAAAAAATAGTTTTCAAATCTTGCTCATAAGTCTTTTTTAAACTCACAGATAAAATAATATTAAAAACACAAGCTAATACGAGTACCATAATTCCATTAGATGTATTAATAAACGTATAGACTAAAGTGATAATTGGTAATAATGGTGCAAACATAAATAAGATGTTGCCCTTAATTGGTTTTAATTGATCGGGGAAGTGAGGATACACACTTTTACCAATTTGTGCTAAATGGAAAGCAACTTGATTTCTAAATGAACGATTATGCTTAAAATAACGTTTTAATTCTTTATTATTTGCTTTAAACATACCACGTAAAGTAGCATATAATCTCATTTCACCAATGGCTGTAAAGTTAAAATTCATAGATTGAAATAATGCATCCATATTTAAATCTGACCAAGTTTTATTATCTATAAGCGAATTTTCATCATAATTAGAACGATATGTTTGATATTGATAATCATATCTGGCATTAGGTCGAATAAAATTTTCTAATTTTTGACGATTGGGCCATAATTGATTAATTTTTGTAACGAGTTGTTTTTTATTAAAAATCGCAGAAATAATACTCACTATTGTAGTTAATAAAACAACACCTAACACAAATAATAGAAATAAACGGACATCATCCATAAAAAAGCTCCTTTATGTATTATTAACGTAATTATTTCATATCATTATTTAAGAAACAATGAAGTATGTAATGATTGTATTAATTTAATGTCAATAGGGAACATGCGTACTTATCAACAAATAGTGCACAACTTGTGGATAAGTAGTGTTATTTACTGTGGATATTAGCTAATTTTTTCTGAATAACTTAAAAAATATGTAACATATTACTTGTGGATAACTAGGATAACTCTGTGGATAGCTATGAATAAGGGGATTTTTAATGTTAATAAATAGCAATTCAATAATTAGAAAAAAGACACTAAAATGTAGAAAATCCACATTTTAATGTCTGATAGTAAAAAGGATATTTATAATTTTTATTGTAATTCTTCCCATTCAATCATAGCCTGTTCTAATTCTTGTTCGGTATTAGATTTTAGTTCAGCTAGTTCATTTGCTTTAACAGGATTACTATATATTTCAGGTTGCATCAATTCATTATCAATAGACTCAATTTTAGTTTCACAACTTTCAATTATCTGCTCTCGTTGCTCAATTTCCCGTTCAATTTTGCGTTGTTCTCGACGACGTTGTTTTTGATCATCGTATGAATTTGTCATTATTTGGTTATTATTTTGTTGATGAACGGACTGGGATTCTTTATCCTCTTGGGCTTTTAAAGCGGCAGCTTCTTCTGTTTTATCAATATAGTATTGATAGTTACCTAGATACATTTTGCCACCATCATGATCTAAATCAAATACTTTATTAGCTAGTTGATTAATGAAATATCTGTCATGAGAAACAAAGATGATAGTCCCTTCAAAATGCTCTAGCGCTTGTTCTAACATTTCTTTTGAATCTATATCTAAGTGGTTGGTAGGCTCATCTAAAATTAAAACATTATCACGTTGTAACATTAATAAAGCAAGTTGAAGTCTTGCTTTTTCGCCACCTGATAAATCATTTATAATTTTTTTGACATCATCTTGAACGAATAAGAATCTACCTAATACGGCACGAATATCTTTTTCATTCATATTTGGATATTGATCCCAAACATAATCTAAAATAGTTTTATTTGATTTAAACTCAGCTTGTTTTTGATCATAGTAACCCATATTTAAATTAGCACCATATGTGATGTCACCTGCCAATTTGGATTGACGATTGGCAATTGTTTTAATTAAAGTCGTTTTACCAACACCATTAGGTCCAATAATGGCAATATGGTCTCCTTTTGAAACCTCCATTGTGATAGGTTGGGTAATAGGCGTTTGGTCATAACCAATTTCTAATTGTTTAATATGCATAACATCATTACCAGTATTTCTATCAAAACCAAATTGAATATTAGTGCTTCTAGCATCAATCATAGGTTTGTCGATGCGTTGCATTTTTTCTAATGTTTTACGACGACTTTTTGCCATTCCACTTGTAGATGCACGTGTAATATTTTTTTCAACAAACGTTTCAAGTCGTTTGATTTCTTCTTGTTGTTTTTCATATTCTTGCATACGTTTTTCATAATATTTATCTCTTTGTTGTATAAATTGTTCATAGTTACCTATATAACGTTTTACTTCACCTAGGGCTACATCATAAACTTGAGTAATGATTTTATCTAAGAAATATCTGTCATGACTGATTATGACAATTGCACCTTTAAAGTATCTTAAATAATCTTCTAACCATTTTGTTGTTTCTAAATCAAGGTGGTTAGTAGGTTCATCTAGTAATAGCAAATCAGGTTCATTAAGTAACATTTGTGCAAGTGATAATCTTGTTTTTTGACCACCACTAAAATCATTAATAGGCTTATCAAAATCTTCTTCATTAAAATTCAAACCGTGAAGGACTGTTTTAATTTTACTATCATATTGATAGCCTTCAAGTTGTTCAAATTGATTAGATAGAGATTCATATTTTTCCATATGTAATTGATAGTCTGGTGTATCGTAATCTCCAGCATGCTTAGCTAACCAATCAGTTTCTTCTTTAATAAGGGATTCAATATTTTTAATATGTTCAAATGGTTTCGACATCTCTTCATAAACAGTGGCATTTGAGTCTAATGTCATTTGTTGAGTTAAATAGCCGATTTTAAGATTTTTAATTTTTGAAATATGACCACTATCATAATCTTCAGTACCTGCTATAATTTTCATAAGCGTTGACTTACCAGCACCATTTCGGCCAACTACACCTATGCGTTCACCAGTTTTAATTTCAAAATCAACGTTAGTAAAGATATCTTCACCATCGAACGATTTAGATATGTCATTAAGTTGTAAAAGTATCATCCGACTTCACCTTTCTATATTAGCGATATCATTATAAACTATTAATATAGTTTGATATGTTTAAAAATTTGTTAATCATATTATTCTTTATTTTACAGTATTAAGTCATGTCTTGAAACTAGGATATTTATTTTTAAATTTTATTAATGTATAATTAGCAAGTATTCATTGTAAACAATTATTTGAAATTTTATTATCGCAAACATATTTGCGTTGATTTAATAATAATTGTACCAGTTATAGCGTCGAAGGGAGACTTATAAAATGGCAAGTAACGTTAAAATTCCTCGAGCAACTTTAAAACGTTTATCATTATATTATAGATTTGTAAGTAATTTAAAAAGTAAAGGAATAGATCGTGTTAATTCTAAAACGATTAGTGAAGCATTACAAATAGATTCAGCTACAATTCGTAGGGATTTTTCATATTTTGGAGAATTAGGTAAAAAAGGATACGGTTATAATATTGATAGTTTAATTGAATTCTTCAAAAAGGAAATTAACGGAAGTAATGATATTAAAATTGCTATAGTCGGCGTAGGTAATTTAGGTCGAGCGCTATTAACGTATAACTTTTCTATACATGATGAAATGTCTATTACTGAAGCATTTGATGTAGATAAAAATGTTATAGGCGAACAAGTAGGAAAAGTAGTAATTAAAGATAGCAGAACTATTAAGGAAACACTAAAAAGCTTGGATATTGATGTAGTTATTTTAACTACACCTGAACATGTAGCACAAACTGTAGTAGATGAACTTGTTGAATCTGGTGTTAAAGGAATCATGAATTTCACGCCAGCAAGAGTTAACACCCCTAAAGATGTACAAGTGCATCATATTGATTTAGGTATTGAATTACAATCATTGTTATTCTTTATGAGAAATTATGATTAATAAAAATATGATTTAGGAGGCTGTGAAATGACTAATAAACCAATATTAGAAGTGGGATGTACTTATAAAGCACATCTACCTTCATTAATATACATACCTGGTAAGTTAGTTTTGTCAGAGCAAACGATAGTATTTAAATCATATTATACAAATCATAATCCACTCAATTTAGAAATTAATGTAAAGCAAATGATTCGTTATGAGGTTAGAAAAGGCTTGTTGGGTCATAAATTACTCATATATTATAGAAATGAATGGTATAAATTTAGTCATTTGAAAGCTAATGAATTAAAAGAGCTTGTTCAACAAATAGATGACATACAAGTAATTTAGTTAGCTCACATCTTATCAATAGATAGGGTGTGTTTTTTTATGAGCTTTGAACACAAAGAATGAATTTAATAATGAAATATGAAATTATAATCTTGAAAAAAAACACTTAATTGGATATAATACCTAGTAAAATTATCGGAAAAGAGTGATAAAATGATTTGGATGATAATTAGTGGTTTAATTGTTGGACTTTTGTTAGGTTTCGTTATGCAAAGAACCCGATTTTGTTTAGCCGGTGGATTTAGAGATATGTATGTACAAAAGAGTAATAAAATGTTTTACGCTTTACTCATAGCAATCTCAGTACAAAGTATTGGTTTACTCATATTAACTAGCTTAGGATTACTTACTGTGCCATCCCATACTTTTCCAGTAATTGGTACAGTAATAGGTTCCTTTGTATTTGGAATTGGAATTGTATTAGCCGGAGGATGTGCTACAGGAACATATTATCGTGCAGGAGAAGGTTTAATTGGTAGCTGGATAGCACTTATTTTATATGCATTAACAAGTGCAATTACTAAAACAGGTATTCTTTCACCAGTATTAAATTTCATTAATAAGCCTACAAATGTAAATGCGAGTATGTCCGAAACATTACACATTCCACATTGGATTTTAATTGTAATATTGGCTATCATTACAATTTATTTTGTTACTAAAACGCTTAGAAAACCTAAAGTTGCAGTACCAAAATTAAAACAAAAATATACAGGCTTAAGACATTATCTATTTGAAAAAAGATATCACCCATTTGCAGCTGCAATCGCAGTAGGATTAATCGCATTATTAGCATGGCCAATGAGTAGTTCAACAGGTAGAAATCATGGCTTAGGTATTACTACACCATCTTCAAATATCGTAAACTTTCTAATAAGTGGTAATACAAAATTCGTAGATTGGGGAGTATTGCTGGTTATTGGTATATTCTTAGGATCTTATATTGCCGCAAAAGGTTCTAAAGAATTTAAATGGCGTTTACCAGATAAAAAAACAATTAGAAATAGTGCCATAGGTGGTGCGTTTATGGGCTTTGGTGCGTCTGTCGCTGGTGGATGTTCAATTGGTAATGGTCTAGTTGAAACAGCAACAATGAGTTGGCAAGGTTGGATTGCACTTGGCTCTATGATTATAGGTGTATGGTTTATGAGTTATTTTATTTTTGTTAAACCTATGAAACAATTACAAAAATCTACAACTAAACAGCCTAAAACGACACTACAACAGCATACACAAACAACTTAAGGAGGAAATAACATGGTATATGAATTAGGTACAGTAGGAATGGTGTGTCCTTTCCCATTAATAGAAGCACAAAAGAAAATGACTGAATTAGATTCAGGTGATGAATTGAAAATTGATTTTGATTGTACTCAAGCAACAGAAGCAATTCCAAATTGGGCTGCTGAAAATGGTTACCCTGTAACTAATTACGAACAGCTAGGCGATGCTTCATGGACGATTACAGTTCAAAAAGCTTAATTAAATAGATTTCAAAAGGAACGAGTATCCAATGAAAGATGCTTGTTCCTTTTTTCTATTTTATATTGGAATTTAATTTTATAGGTCATATTTTCTAACATGCTATGAAAGGAAATATGACCGATTTTTGCTATTTCTTTGAAAGTATTAGTAATATATTTTCAAAGGAGTGATCATATGAATTTAAATGATACAATGTTTTTATTTTTATGTACTTTATTAGTTTGGTTAATGACACCGGGATTAAGTTTATTTTACGGTGGTTTAGTACAATCTAAAAATGTATTAAATACAGTAATGCAAAGTATGTCAGCTATTATTATTGTTACTTTCGCATGGGCAATAATAGGGTTTAGTTTAAGTTTTAGTAAAGGAAATAATTGGATTGGTGGTTTAGAATACTTCGGATTAAACCATGTTGGATTCGATATTTCAACTTCAATTGATGCACATATACCGTTATCGTTGTTTATGTTATTCCAAATGATGTTTTGTACCATTTCTGTATCTATATTATCGGGTTCAGTAGCTGAAAAAATGAAATTTATTCCATATCTTATATTTGTATTTATATGGGTGATTTTAGTATATAGTCCTGTAGCTCATTGGGTTTGGGGAAAAGGCTGGATTAGTCAATTAGGTGCTTTAGATTTTGCAGGAGGGACTGTTGTACATATTACCTCAGGCGTATCAGGTTTAGTATTAGGAATAATGATTGGCATTGGAAAGAAACAAGAAAAGCCAACACCTCATAATTTACTCATTACATTAATAGGCGGGATTTTAGTCTGGATTGGTTGGTATGGATTTAATGTGGGTAGTGCTTTTACATATGATAAAATTGCTGCTGTTGCATTTGTTAATACAGTTATAGCAGCAAGCGCAGGTGCATTTGGCTGGTTACTAATTGAATATAAATTGAAAAAAACAACAAGTTTATTAGGA
Organism: Staphylococcus sp. HMSC13A10; assembly: GCF_001808005.1. Classification (NCBI taxonomy): domain Bacteria; kingdom Bacillati; phylum Bacillota; class Bacilli; order Caryophanales; family Staphylococcaceae; genus Staphylococcus; species Staphylococcus sp. HMSC13A10. The sequence goes on from NZ_KV791851.1 coordinate 22,039, forward strand.
TTATTATCTGGAAGTCTATCTGGTTTAGTTACAATAACACCAGCAGCAGGCTATGTTAGCTATTTAAGTAGTATGTTTATTGCGATAATAGGTGGCATTATTTGCTATATTGTAATTAATTATATTAAAGTCAAACTCAAATATAATGATGCATTAGATGCCTTTGGAATTCATGGTATAGGGGGTATTTTGGGTGCTATTTGTACAAGCATATTTCAATCACATCAAGTGAATGATTCAATACAAAATGGATTTATTTATAGTGGAGACTTTAAAATTTTAGGTATACAAATATTATCAGTAATAACAGTGATTGCCTTCAGTGGCATCATGACGTTTTTAATAGCTAAAATAATCAGAATATTCACACCATTAGCGACGACTCCTACTGAAGATCGAACAGGTTTAGATCAATTAGTACATGGAGAAAATGCTTATTTTTACGGAGAATTAAATAAATTTAATAGACATATTAAAAATTAGAATAAGATTAACTTGATATTAAGTAGAAGTATGAAACACATTTCTATTTGGTTAGTAAAATATTGATTGGAACTCACTTATCATATTTAAATTAATAGAATAAATAGGTATTTAAAGCGATTACATATGTGATAAAATAGTACTAAGTTTTCCAAAATATGATAGGTGAGTAATTTTTATGAAAAATATATCAGATATAGCGAAGTTAGCAGGCGTATCTAAAAGTACCGTTTCAAGATATTTAAATGATGGTTCTGTTAGTAAGAAAACACGACTAAAACTAAGTAAAATCATTAATGAGCACGATTATCAACCCAATCAATTTGCACAAAGTTTGAGAGCAACACAGACACATTTAATTGGAGCTATTATTCCAAGAATGAATTCATATGCTGTAGATGAAACCATTAAAGGTATCGTTTCGCAATGTCATCAACACCATTATCAATTATTATTGAACTATACTGGGTTACAGATTGAAGCGGAAATAGATGCTATAGAAACATTATCACGCAGTAAAGTAGATGCCATCATATTAATGGCAACTGATATTACGGAGAGTCATTTAGAAGTTATTGATAAAGCTGACGTACCTATCATTATAGTGGGACAAAATTATCCAGGCTTACATAGTATTACACATGACGATTATCAAGCTGGTTTATCTGTAGGAAATTGGATTGGCCAAAGACAACCTCATCATGTGCACTTCTTTAGTGTCACTGAAAATGATATCGCTGTAGGTATTCACCGTAAAAATGGGTTATTAGATGGATTGGCAAGTCATCAAATCAAACCAAGTATTTTTGAAACGTCATTCAAATATGAAAATGCTTTAGAAGATGTACAACAATATTTGTCTCAAATAGATAAAGTTGACGTACTCGTTGGTGCTACAGATGCGATTGCATTAGCAATTCATAAATATAGCTTTAATTCTGAAAGAAATTGTAAACCTACTATCATTCATGGATTTGGTGGGGATCCGATGACTCAAATTGTTTCACCTTCAATTCGTACGATTCAATTTAATTATTTTGAAGCTGGTAAACGTGCAATGACTGAAGTAAGACAATTAATAAAAAATGAAAAAACTGAAGAATCAGTGGTTATTCCAGTGAAATTATAAATTTTATTTAATTCATATGGAACCGATACCAGTAAAAATGATAAAATATTAATGTCATTTAAAGTAAACGATATCGAATAAAACTAACAATTAATATTAATATATTTAGGGGGATATGAATGAAGGAATGGACTAGAGAAGAGCGTTATCAACGTATGGAAGATATTGATAGCGACAAGTTATTGGAATTAAAACAACAAACACAATTATCTCCATATAGACAAACTTATCATATTCAACCAGAGATGGGATTATTAAATGATCCAAATGGTTTAATATATTTTAATGGAAAATATTATATTTCTCACCAATGGTTTCCGCTAGGTGCAGTTCACGGATTGAAGTATTGGTATAATTATACGAGTAAAGACTTAGTACACTTTCAGCCTGAAGGTGTTATATTAAGCCCAGATACAAAATATGATAGCCATGGTGTATATAGTGGTAGTTCCTTTGAATACCAAGGACATCTTTATTATATGTATACAGGTAATCATCGTGATCATGATTGGCAAAGACAAGCAACGCAAATGATAGCTAGACTTAAAGATGACGGTACTGTAGAAAAGTTTCCTAAACCAGTCATTAGCCATCAACCTGAAGGATATACAAGCCATTTTAGAGATCCTAAAGTATTTAGTCATAATGATAAATATTACGCAATTATAGGCGCACAGACAAATGACGAATTTGGTAAATTATTACTATATCAAACTACAGACATAGTGAATTGGCACTATCTCGGCGAAATCAAAACAAAATTAAATCAATTTGGATATATGTGGGAATGCCCAGATTATTTCGAGTTAGATGGACATGATGTCATAATGTTTTGTCCACAAGGCATTGAAAGTGAAGAAGATAAATATCAAAATATTTATCAATCAGGTTATTTAATTGGAGATTTAAACTTTGAAACACTTAACTTTGATCACGAAGCATTTTTAGAGTTAGATAAAGGCTTTGATTTTTATGCACCACAAACATTTTTAGATGAAAAAGGACAGCGTATTTTAATTGGTTGGATGGGATTACCAGATACTACATACCCAACAGACGATGAAGGTTGGGCACACTGTCTAACACTTCCTAGAGTATTAAATATTGAAAATGGTAAATTAAAACAACGTCCTATTAAAAGCTTAGAAAAGTTACGCTACAACAAAGAAACAGCTTTAGGATATGCTAATAAATTCACAACTAAATTACATCCATATGAAGGTAAGCAGTATGAATTGATTATAGATATTTTAGAAAATGATGCTTCAGAAATTTATTTCGAATTAAGAACATCTAAAAATCAATCAACTGTGATTTCATATAATAAGCAAATGAATACTTTAACGCTTGATCGTACCGAAAGTGGTTTGTTACCTGGTAATGTTGAGGGTACGACTCGTAGTACGAAGCTAGATTCATCACTATCACAATTACGTATTTACGTTGATACCTCAAGTATTGAGATTTTCTGTAATGATGGTGAACGTGTATTAACTTCAAGAATATTCCCAGATAATAACGCAACAGGCATTAAAACATCTACAGAATCAGGACAAGTATATTTACAATTTACTAAATATGATTTGAAAGGTGACAATCAATGAGACGTTTATTCGCAATAGGAGAAGCATTAATTGATTTTATGCCAACTGTGACAAATAAAGCATTAAAGGATGTTGAACAATTTTCACGTCAAGTTGGAGGGGCACCATGTAATGTTGCATGTACTGTACAAAAGCTTGGTGGACATGCAGAAATGATAACTCAATTAGGCAATGATGCGTTCGGTGATATTATCCTTGAAACAATTGATGACATTGGTGTAGGTACTCAATATATTGAGAGAACAAATGAGGCTAATACAGCACTTGCATTTGTAAGTTTAAAAGAAGATGGTCAAAGAGATTTCTCATTTTACCGTAAGCCATCCGCAGATATGTTATATGATGCAGATAATATCAATAAAATACAAGTTACTAAAGAAGATGTACTACATTTTTGTTCAGTAGATTTAGTAGAAAGCCCAATGAAAAAAGCGCATTTGGCATTAGTTGAAAAATTTGAACAGGAAGAAGGAACAATTATTTTTGATCCTAATGTAAGGCTGCCATTGTGGGATAATGAAGATGATTGCCGAAATGCAATCTTAGAGTTTATACCGAAAGCACATATTATTAAAGTTTCAGATGAAGAAATTGAATTTATAACTGGCGAACAAAATGAGTCAGAAGCAATAAACTCGTTATTTAAAGGAAATGTTAAAGCAGTTATTTATACAAAAGGGCCTAATGGTGCATCTATTTATTTAAAAGATGGAACTGAAAAACATCAAAATGGTGTGAAAGTTAAAGCGATTGATACGACTGGTGCAGGTGATGCATTTATTGGGGCTGTCATTAGTAAAATTTTAGAACAACAAGCAATTGATATTCCACAATTGTTTAAAAATTACGGTGACGAAATTTTAAAATTTAGTAATAATGTCGCTGCACAAGTAACGACAAAATATGGTGCTATTGAAAGTATTCCAACATTAGCTGATATAGAAAATCAATTATAGAATATACAAAAAAACCATCCGTATAGTGATTACGGATGGTTTTATCATTTAATAAAATAGAAAAGGTGTACTAGATTTTTTTAACATTTCGAACAGATGCATAACAATGTTCTTTGTTTTTGAAATAGACAATACGTTCTTTTGAATCAATTGATTCTATGTTTCTTCGATTAACTACAAAACTATTGTGGCATCTAAAGAAGCGGTCATCTAATTGACTTAATTCTTTGAGATTACCATAAAATTCGATTTGTCTATTATCTAAATGGGCGATTAAACGATGTGATTTACTAGATGATTCGAAAAACATAATATCGTCATATTGTACATACACTGAATTACTTCCACGTTTTAATTCGATTGTTTCAACATTACTTTCTTTTGATAATAACTTAAGTCTTGTGTGAGCGGTTTCTAAACAATCAATAATTCGTGTTTTCAGTTCTGCTGGGTCATCTTTAAATATGAAATCCATCGCCGCCACTTTGTATACAAAGGTGAGGTATGTTAGTTCGCTATGACTTGTAACAAAGATAATATTGCCGACAGGGTCATGTTTGCGAATTTCACTACCTAATTTAATACCATTAATATCTGCTTCGAGTTGGATATCTAAGAAATAACAACCGATATCATTCATTTCTTTTGATTGCTCAAGCACTTCATAAGGATCATCAGTTGCGAGAGCAAGCTCCATAGGTTTTTCCTCAATCATAATATAATTTTTAATAATTGAACTCATATTCTCCCTTTGTTTTGGATCATCTTCGCAAATGAAAATTTTCATAGTTTCACATCCTTATGATTCTTTCTCTATAATTTCAATTTTTTGAACAAAAAAGCCATTTTCTATGACTGTATCTAGCAGTACATTTTCATTATTATCAGTAATTTCTTTTAAGGTTGATAAACCTAGTCCACGGTTTTTTCCTTTTGTTGAGAAACCTTCTTCAAATAACTCATGTACGCGTGGAATATCATCATCACATTTATTCATAATAATAAGTGTGACAGATTCTTCTTCTTTGAAAAAGGCGATACGTATTAATGAATCATCAAGCGGCTCAGAGGCCTCAATGGCGTTGTCTAAAGTGATGCCAATAATTCGACTTAATTCTATTGTGTTCATATCAATACGTTCTATATTATCTGGAACCTCGATACTAATCGCTATTTCTTTTTCTTGAGCCTGTAGAATTTTTGTTGTAATAAGACCTTTAATTTCACGAACTTTTAATTTTTCTATACCATTAAGTTTTAATGAACGTGTTTGTAGGTTATCTTTCATCGGTACAATTTGTTCATTAAAATATTGACGCAAGCCTGGCATATCATCCTCACGAATAAATTCAGACATCGTAGAAAGAATATTGACATAATCATGTCTAAACTTAAGCATTTCATTATTAATGGATTCTATCTTTAAAGTATATTCATAATACGTTTCAATTTCTTGAAGGTTACGTTTGTAACGCATTTCTCGTAGAGTGAACATGGATAGAATGAAAATAATAATACTTAAAAAGATGATTAATCCAACGAATACAATTGCATATAATCTTAAACTATTAGGTGCACTCATGTCAGTTTGTGAAATTATGTAAAAGAACACAAAAGAAAATGATAATACAACAGAAATAATAGTAATATATGTTTTATTTAACGAAAGATAAGATTCTTTAAGTTTTTTTAGCAAAGTTCTAATAAAATAAGCTAATAACAAAGCGATAGAATAAAATAAAATGAAATGAAATATAACTAATATTTGACTTTTTGGAAAAATATTAACCATTGTTAGATAAAAACTTACAGCCAAGAAATTACTTAGATACATAATCAAATTACTTATTAAGGTAATTATTAATGAAAATAATTTGATTTTATAATAATAGAAAACAAACATTGCAATTACTATAAATATAAGACCAAATTTGTTGAAATAATAGTACATAATAACTGAAGGGATTATAACCCCAATAATGGTTATATAATCCCTTAATTTAAATTTTATATTAATAATAATTTTAGCAACCCAAAAAAGTAATGCTACTTGTAATGCAGCTGTTGGTAGAAAATTTAGAGCATCCATACAATGCACACTTTCTAATATATTTTATTCATATAATTTTGTTAGTTCATCTGGTACTTCTGGTTCATCAAAATAACCAGCACAAGGATTCGCTCCAGCAACTAACCCAACAAATTCCATTATTGATGTGAAAAATTTAAAAAATAAATTAACTAAAGTTTCCATAGTAATAATCCTCCTTAGGGAAAAAGATAGGTAGTAATGTAGTTGATTCAACAATTAATCCAAATAAAATTAATTGTGAATATGGTTCTTTAACTATAAACGAAATAATAACTAATATTATATATAAAACAATGGAGAGTATTCGTTTCCTTTTCACTAAGCGTTTAGGTATAGGTTGTTTTTTTGTTGCAGCAGGTGCATAAGTAATTACAATGAAATATCCGATTAACGCGAATAATAACATTGTAAAGTGACCTATTGATAACTTCACAATTAACCATGGCATAATAAGAAATATTAATATGTTTTGTATATGACATAATATAGAAGATTTAGCGTGTGCTCCGTGAGCGTAAAATCTTAAAATCATATACGCAATATGTGTTACAAGGGTGTACCAAAACACATGGAATATTAAAGCCAATCCATAGGTTACGATAAACTTAGCAATGTTACTTACGACAACTTGCATACCTAAACGAACTTTTAGAAATTGTATACGATCCAAGTTATTTCTTTGTTGCAAGTAGTTGGCAAATTGATCAATTTTTGTATCTATTATTTTCACTTGTTCACTACTCTCCTTGAGTATCATTATACAATTTTGTGCAACTCTTTTTGGAGTTTATGCCTAACTGTCAAAAATATATACTTAACTGTATAATGAACTTTCTAAAAAGTATTTTATCATAAAAAGGTTTACAGTTTAGTATAAAATATTACGAGTTAGGAAATTTTTGATTCAATTAATTATAACCATGTTTTAATAGACTCATATCACAGAGATGTGATGGAAATAGAGTTGAAAAATTGCTTAATCTACTTATTAGAATTATTTACTAAAGTAATTCTAGTTCCATTACTAAAAGGAAGGAGTGATTTCAGTGGCAGCAGATATCATTTCAACAATCGGTGATTTAGTAAAATTAATCATTAACACTGTTAAAAAATTCCAAAAATAATTTTTTAACTTAGTTAAGATGAGTATTTAGGATTTACAATATTCAATAGGAAGGAGTGATTTCAATGACTGCAGATATCATTTCAACAATTGGTGATTTTGTAAAATGGATTTTAGATACAGTAAAAAAATTCGCTAAATAATAGAAATTCATTATAACTTTGTTTTCTTCGTATAAAAGGTAAGTTATTAAGCCTCCCAACTTAGTAACTTATAACATTAGTAGGTGACGAAACATTTACTAATAAAACTGTAGTTTTCCTTGGACTCAGTGTTACGTATTATTCTTAGCTACCTTTAATTAGGTATTTTCTAGCATGTAAGCTATCGTAAACAACATTCAATTTATCATTATAAAATAGATAAATTCACTAAATTTTTCATAATTAATAACATCCCCAAAAAATAGATTGAAAAATAACTGTAAAAACATTCCCTTAATAATAAGTTATCTAAAGCCGTGAGTTCCTCCCAAGCTCACGGCTTATTTTTATACATAAAAACACGCCCAACGAGGTATTGTTAAGCGTGTTTAGCTATTATTTATATAAATTGAGTTTTAAATTATCAAACACTGGAATAGCTTGACGTTGTTCTAATACTTCATTAACGTCGATATCTATAGATAAAGTACTTTCATCACTTCCTAAATCTGCAATAACTTCACCATTTGGGTTTATGACAATAGAATGACCAGCAGAATCAGTTTGACCATCATTACCACAACTGTTTGTACCTACTACAAACATATCATTTTCAATTGCACGTGCTATTAATAATGCTAGCCAGTGATTTAATCTTACAGTTGGCCATTGCGCTACATAAAATGCAATTTGGGCGCCACTTCGTGCAGGATATCTTAGTAATTCAGGAAATCTTAAATCATAGCAAATGATTTGAGTAGCTAAAGTTCCATCTGAAAGTTCAAAAGGTTCAGGCACTTGTTTGCCTGGAGACATAAAGTCAGGTTCACTAAGCATAGGCACTAAATGAACTTTGTTATATCGATTAATACACTTGCCATTTGATAGGACCGAAAAGGCGGTATTATAAATATTTTGACCAATTTGATTTGATACAGAACCAGCAATAATATCAACTTGATAAGTTTGAGCGAGATTAGAGATAAACGGTAAACTGTCATTTAAATCTTTGTCTGCAAGTTCATTTAATTTTTCTAATGCATATCCGTTGTTCCACATTTCTGGAAGGACGACAACATCAGTATCATTTTCTAATTCATTTTCAAACCATTGTTTGATTTTGGTTTTATTTTGCTCTGCTAGACCATACTCGATATATATTTGAAATAACTGAACTTTCATATATATCACTCCTCAATTAAGATTAACTATAAGATACTAAATAAATTGCTATATATCAAAAAAGTGAGATAAATCCATAGCAGAATTTATCTCACTTACATATATTATACAAAATTATCTTTTGATAAGGAAACGAGGTTCAACTGGTTTAATATCTTTTTCGCCAGCTTCTTCACGCACATTACCAAATGGCATTTGAGCAACTAATTTCCAAGTTTTAGGAATATTGAATTCGTTCGCAGTAGCTTCATCAACAATTGGATTATAGTGTTGTAATGAAGCACCGATACCTTTAGTTGCTAATGCTGTCCAAATTGCATATTGGTGCATTGCATTAGTTTGGTTAGACCAAATTTCAAAATTATCATAGAAGTTTGGCATTTTTTCTTGTAAACCAGTAATAACATCTTTATCTTCATAATAAAGAATTGTGCCATATGAATGTTTGAAATTATCAATTTTTTGACGTGTTGGTTCAAAGTCACGATCAGGACCCATTGTTTCTTTTAAAATTTCTTTAGTGTTTTCCCAGAATTTTTCATTTTTATCATTTAATAATAAAACGATACGTGTTGATTGTGAATTAAAAGCTGAAGGCACATGTTTAACAGCATGTGCAATTAATTCTTCTAATTCTGAATCGTCTATTGAAATTGTACTTTCTAAATTATAAATGGTACGACGTTGTTCCATAGCATCATTAAATGATACTTCATCATTTTTTTTACTAAATAAACCCATAATCATTCTCCTTTGTTATAGTTAATAACTATTTATAATTTAAGTATAAATATTATACTCATCAAAGTAAACAAATAATTACTAGAAAATTTCAAAAGTATTAATATTATTTTTCAATAAACATATATCAATGCATTCTTAGGATAATTTATATATACTTGAATAGTAAACAATTAGTAGAAGGAGGTGACTATTAATGCATAATAAACCCAAAAGTAAGATAATGTTGTCAAGTTTTGCATTGATTTTAAGTACTTCATTAATTAGTAATTCAGTCCATGCGGCCGAAAACACTAATACAACACATCAAAATGATACATCCCAACAAAATAACTCTAATAAAGATGATAATACTTCTAGTTCTCAGGATAATAAAACTAATTCAGAGACTAATGAATCATCTTCAAATGAAAATCAAGACACAAATTCTGATAATAACACTAATGAAGGAACAAATGATTCGAATGCATCTAATGAAGGTTCAAACACAAATGATAATTCATCACAACCTTCAGACTCAGACCAACAAAATAATAATCCAGGAAATAATAGCGATTCTGGTAAAGACGATAACCAAAATAGTGACGCTGATAATAATGATGATTCATCAAATTCAAATGGAAAAAATGACTCACAAAATGGTAATGACAACAACGATAGCAGTCAAAGTAATTCCGACAATGGAAATGATAATGGATCTAATCAAAACGACAATTCAGATTCAAACAATAATCAATCAAATGATAAAAATGATAAAAATGATAATGATTCATCAGATAATAATGGTTCAAATACTGGAAAAGATGATCAAGACGATAATAATGGCTCAAACGATTCAAATAGTGGTAAAGACGACAATCAAGACGATAATAATAGCTCAAATGATTCAAACAGTGGTAAGGATGACAACCAAGACAATAATCAAAATAATGGGTCAAATCAACATGACAAACCGTCTAATGATCACAATGGAGGCACAAATAGTCATCAACCTAGTAAAGATCAAGATAATAATAATCCAAATCATAATGGACAAGGTCAAAATGGTAATCAACCTAACAAACCTAATTCAAATCAGAAACCTACAAACGACAATCATCAACAAAACAACCCAAATGAATCTAACCATTCATCCGGTAAGGTAAATCAAAATCAGTCTAATTCTGATAATAGGGTCCAAAACCAGCCTAAGTACCAAAGACCAAGTAATTCACAAAATTCATCAAATAATCAATATAATGGACGTTATCAAAATAATAACAATTCTATACACTTAATGCCGAAATTTGATGATTCAAACCAATCAAGTGGTCCATTAAAAAAATCTAATTCACAAGGTAATACATCGACATATGATAGTAATAGATTTATGTGGAACAATCCTGAATCAATATTTAATAGTCAAAAAGGATTTGAACATACGTCAAACCAACAGTCATTAATTAGAAGATTTAATTCTTTAGCAAATGGTTCTTATAAATATAATCCTTTTGTTATTAATCAAATTCATCAATTAAATGATTCGGATGGAGCTATATCTGATAGGGATATTTATAATATCTTTAGAAAAGAAACGTTTAGTGGAAATCAATACCTCAATTCTTTACAGCAAAAATCAAATTACTTCAGATTTCAGTATTTTAATCCTTTAGATTCAAAAGCATATTATCAAAACTTAGATGAACAAGTTTTAGCTTTAATTACAGGAGATATTGGCTCAATGCCAGAACTTAAAAAGCCAGAAGATAAAGAAGATAAAAATACAAGCGCTTTTAAAAATCATAGCGACGATAAAGTAAACACATCAAATCAACATAAAGAGAGCTATCAAAAAGATACAAAAATGAATAGAACTATAATTGCACTAAGTAGTAGTATCATAGCTATTTTTATAGGCGTTATCATTGCATTTATATTTAAGCGTAGAAAAGAAGATGAAGAAGTATAATTAAAATAAGTATATTAAATATAGATAGAGCCAATCACTGAAAATAGTGACTGGCTCTATTGTTATATAAATATCTAATTAAAAATCAATTGGATTATAAAACTGGCTTGTTCTTGGACTTTTTTAAGTGATTCTCCACCAAAGACTTGCATAACTACTACCGTTCCATTTTGTAGCATATGAATGATTATTGGAACAGCTATTCTATTAGTATAAGTGTAGGCTAAGGAGAAAATCATGCCCATACCAAAATACATTGGTATAAATTTAAAGTCGTTATGTGCTAATGCAAATAAAAGGGAACTAACAATTGAAGCTATTAAAAAGGCAACAATTCGATTTCCTTTAATCGCGTTATATAATTCACCAAAGAGTACTTTTCTGAATACAAATTCCTCTAAAATTGGACCTACTATTGAAACTAATAAAATAAATATTGGCATTTGTCTTGCGATTGCCATAAGTCTTTCTGTATTTGGACTCGGTTGTTGTTGCCCTGTAATCGCAACATAAATTAAACTAACAACGACCTGATAAAGCATAACGATACAAAAACCAAGTAATGCCCAACTTAAAATATAACGTTTAGGTTCTTTAAAACCAGCTTCAAGTTTAGTAGGATTTTTAATTTTTAAATTGATTAAAATAATTATGATAGCTGCAATAATAAATAATGAAACTTGCGTATATATTATAAATTGAGTTGTTTTCATGCCTTTTTCAAGATGAACTAATCCACTTCCTAAAATGATACCAGGTAAGAATTGAGCTAAGGCATAGATGAATATCGTTAATAAAGATACCCAAAATCTATTCATAATGAACCTCCGATTTTCTGTTTATAGTTTATTTTATCGTAAATAAAGTTAATGTACAAAATTATTTAAGAGTGCTTTGACTTGAAATATTGACCAAATTTGATTATTATTAAAAGTAGTTTAGCACTCTAAAAGTTAAAGTGCTAAAATTTGTGATCACGAGGAGGAACAATCATGCTTAAACCATTAGGAAATCGTGTGATTATTGAAAGAAAAGAACAAGAACAAACAACAAAAAGCGGTATCGTATTAACTGATAGTGCTAAAGAAAAATCAAATGAAGGTATCGTTAAAGCAGTGGGTAAAGGCCGCTTATTAGACGATGGTTCTAGAGTTGCTCCTGAAATTAAAGAAGGAGATACAATTGTATTTCAACAATATGCAGGAACAGAAGTTAAACGAGGCGATGAAACATACATCGTATTAAATGAAGATGACATATTAGCAATTATTGAAGAATAAATAAAACATATAAATTAAAACATGAAATTACTTATTATACTGGAGGTCAGACATAATGGCTAAAGACTTAAAATTTTCAGAAGACGCACGTCAATCAATGTTACGCGGTGTAGATAAATTAGCGAATGCGGTAAAAGTAACTATTGGTCCAAAAGGGCGTAACGTTGTATTAGACAAAGAATACACAGCACCATTAATTACAAATGATGGTGTAACAATTGCAAAAGAAATAGAATTAGAAGATCCTTATGAAAATATGGGTGCTAAATTAGTACAAGAAGTCGCTAATAAAACTAATGAAATTGCTGGTGATGGTACAACAACAGCAACAGTTTTAGCACAAGCGATGATTCAAGAAGGTCTTAAAAACGTAACAAGTGGCGCTAATCCTGTTGGTTTAAGACAAGGTATCGATAAAGCAGTACAAGTAGCAGTTGAAGCATTACATGATATTTCTCAAAAAGTTGAAAATAAAAATGAAATTGCTCAAGTAGGTGCTATTTCTGCAGCTGACGAAGAAATTGGTAAATACATTTCAGAAGCAATGGAAAAAGTTGGTAATGACGGTGTTATTACAATTGAAGAATCTAGTGGATTTAATACTGAATTAGAAGTCGTTGAAGGTATGCAATTTGATAGAGGATATCAATCACCATACATGGTAACAGATTCAGATAAAATGATTGCTGAATTAGAAAGACCATATATTTTAGTAACTGACAAGAAGATATCATCATTCCAAGATATTTTACCGTTATTAGAACAAGTTGTTCAATCAAATCGTCCAATTTTAATTGTTGCTGATGAAGTAGAAGGTGATGCGTTAACTAATATCGTATTAAACCGTATGCGTGGAACATTTACGGCAGTTGCAGTTAAAGCACCTGGTTTTGGTGATCGTCGTAAGTCAATGTTAGAAGATTTAGCTATTTTAACAGGTGCTCAAGTGATTACTGATGATTTAGGATTAGATTTAAAAGATGCCTCAATTGATATGTTAGGTACTGCAAACAAAGTTGAAGTCACTAAAGATAATACAACTGTAGTTGACGGTGACGGCGATGAAAATAACATCGACGCTCGTGTTAGCCAAATTAAAGCTCAAATTGAAGAAACAGATTCTGACTTTGATAAAGAAAAATTACAAGAACGCCTTGCTAAATTAGCTGGTGGTGTTGCAGTAATCAAAGTAGGTGCTGCTAGTGAAACTGAACTTAAAGAGCGTAAATTACGTATTGAAGATGCATTGAACTCAACTAGAGCAGCAGTAGAAGAAGGAATTGTTGCTGGTGGTGGAACTGCCTTAGTTAATATTTACAAAAAAGTAAGTGAAATTGAAGCAGAAGGAGACGTTGAAACAGGTGTGAATATTGTCTTAAAAGCATTACAAGCACCTGTAAGACAAATTGCTGAAAACGCTGGTTTAGAAGGTTCAATCATTGTTGAACGATTAAAAAATGCAGATCCAGGTGTTGGTTTTAATGCAGCAACTAATGAATGGGTAAATATGCTTGAAGAAGGAATAGTGGATCCTACTAAAGTAACTCGTTCTGCATTACAACATGCAGCAAGTGTAGCAGCAATGTTCTTAACAACTGAAGCGGTTGTTGCATCTATCCCTGACAAAGATCAAAATGATTCAGCTGGAATGGGTGGCGGAATGCCAGGTATGATGTAAATTAAATAAAAGATAATAATAAATTTTTAAAATGTCATCAAATAGAAATCTATCAAAAAAACTTTCTAGTAGAAAATCTGCTAGAAAGTTTTTCTTTTTACATAAAATGAAGATTTTATAATATAAAAATTAAAATTTTATTAATAATTTATTATAAATAGTGAAGTTTTTAGTAAAATAAAATAGTTGTCTTACCACTTACTAGGTGTTATATTATTTATTGTAATTTTTATTTCAAAATATTTTAATTTGCTATTGAATGGTATTAACGAACGTCACGCTACTTGAATATAATCACATTGACAAAAAGGAGAAAAAATTAAAAGTGAATCAACCTAGAAATTACAACCAAGAAGAAGTTAACAAAAAATTTTTTTCAATTAGAAAGTTAAGAGGATATGGTGCTACAAGTATTGCTGTAGCATCTATATATTTATCATTTGGTCATATGAATAGCGCAAGTGCTGCAGAGGAAACTAATCAAACAAATACACTAACGACCAATAATTTTGAAGCACAAAAAAATAGTAACTCCGCTAGCATAAATTCAAAGGCAAGTGGAGAAACTAATAATCAAATTGATGCAAACCAAGTCCAAAAAGAATATGATGAAAACAATCAAATAGATTCTAATCAAACAAATCAATTTAGAAGCAATAATATAAAGTCAGAAGAGTCATCGGTTGGAAACAATGAAAAATTAAAGAAATTAATAAATCAATATAAGAACATTGATTTATCAAATAAAACGAATGATTCTGTTCAACAATTTAAAACTAAGTTAGTAAATGCTGATCAATTCATTGAAAATCAAGCTACTCAAAAAGAAATAGATGATTATTATCAAGAATTTATTAATTCGGCTTCACTATTAAAAAGAGAAAATAACGTAGATTTAAATGAAACTAAAAAGAATCGTTTAATAAATAATGACGATCAATTAGTGACTAACGGAATACCAGCGAATAATACTGAGCCTAATAAAAATAACAGACATAGTGCAATAAAAAACCAAAATAGAGGTACATCTTTTAGATCGGCTAACCAACCTATTAATAATGATAAAAGTAATGATCCATTAAACAAAAATGAAATAAACACTGAACTGCGAAATGGTAATTTTGAGCAAGTAACTGGAGGAAACTTACCAAGTAATACAGATAAGCTTACAGTAGTTACAGGAGTTGATGGATGGCATAGTTTATCAACTGTTTCAGATCCTGAATATCCAATGACTTTGACAAATGCAGGGAAAAAATATAGTTCCTTCATGAGTGATTCTAACGCACCATATGGCGTAATATTAGCTAGAACTACTGATGGTTATAATAGAAAAGTACTAGATCCAAGAGTAGCTGGTATTTATCAAGATATCGACGTTAATCCAGGTTCAGAATTAGTAGTAGAGTATGTTTCCTCAGCTTTAAATGTCATTAACTCTTGGCCAGGAGTTAAAGCCAAAGTAACTAGTGTAGATGGTTCAAATGTATACTATGATAAGACACTTAATGGTATGGGGAAATATCCTACAGGAAGATTATCGTTCATGATTAATGTACCTGAAGATGTTAATAGATTAAGACTTGCATTTCTACCTGTTGCTGATGTGAAAACATTAACTTCCACTCAAACAGGTGCTCAACAAGGATTTGGAACTAATAAGAGTTATTTATATGGTGGAATAGTTAGTAGAGTAAGGGCTAATAGTGGTGCATATATAACTTCAAATGTTGATGAAATCAAATATGATTTTAGAAGTGATTCTACAAACTCAAATTATGCTAGAGGTACGATTTCAGTATCACTTGAAAATAAAGGACATTTTCGATCTAAAGAAACAAAATACGTAGTGTCATTACCAGCAGGTTCCAAGTTTATTTCTGCAACTGACGTAAGTACAAATTTTGATGAAGCTACTAACACTTTAACTCTCGATACTGGCAAAATTGATGCAGGTGCTACCAAAAATATAACTTACACAATTGATTTTCCAGCTACACAACCCAATACAATTGATTTAAATGGAAATGTAACGTACAAAACAGACGCCCCTTATAGAGGTAATGATACTCAAAAAATAGGTACTAATATTGTTAATCAACAGCAAGTTGATATTTTGATGTATAAAGAAGAATTGAACGATAAATATAATAATATTAAACAATACTTAAATACTATTAATGAATCTGAATTTACGGCTAATTCTGTAAATAATTTAAAAGCTAAATTAGAAGAAGCTAAATCCATTTTAAATGAAGCATTAAATAATACGCCAATAGCGGAAAGAAAGAGTCAGGCAATTATAAACCAACTAACAACTGAATTAGAACAAGAAAAAATAAATCTTAAACTACTTTCTCCTCAAGAACCGAAAATAACTACTAACAATGAATATGTGTATACAGTTGTTACACCGCCAAATAATGCAGATAAATTAGAAATAAATTATGTTAATCCTGATGGAATGATGTCTAAATTAATTGCCAAAAAAGAAGGAAATAATTGGTTGTTAAATGAGGCGCCTGCTGGATTTACTATTAATCCTATAACAGGTGGAATCGCTATTAATTATATAGGTGTCGCTCCTCATAGTGAGATAACAGCTAGCGCTACGCAAGGAAATAGTGCTCCTAGTAATTTAGTTAGGGCTATCATGCCAGGTAAAGAAATTGCACCACCTGAACCAAAAATTATTAAAAATGAAGAAGAAGCTAGTTTGATAATTCAACCACAAGGCGATACTGATAAAATGACTATAAATTATATTGGCCTAGATGGAGAATCAAAAGAAGTAGTTGCCACAAAAATTAGTGATCATTGGGAATTAAACGACAATCCTAAAGGCATAAGCATAAATGATATTAACGGAGAAGTGGTTGTTAATTATGAAGGAGTTCAAGTTGGCAGTGAAGTAACCGCAGAATCAAATTATGGAAATAGTGATTCTAGCTTAATAGCTAGAGATAAAATACCTTTAAAACAAGCAACACCAGTCGCACCAGTTATATCATCAGATGATCAAGAAGCTAATGTAACAATCACACCACAAGACAATACAGATAAAATAGTAGTGAAATATATAGATCCAAATGGAGATTCGAAAGAAGTAGTAGCTACGAAAGTTGGGGAACAGTGGACAATAGAAAATAATCCACAAGGCTTTGCAATTAATCCAACAACAGGTTTATTGACTATTACTCATGATGGTGTTCAAAATGGTAGCGAAGTTAGAGTTCAAGCCACGCAAGGAAATAGCAATCCAAGCGAAGTAACTACACAAGTACCAAATAAAGAAACAACACCAGCCGCACCAATGATAACAATAAATGATCAAGAAGCTAGTGTAACAATCACACCACAAGACAATACAGACAAAATGGTAGAGATCCAAATGGTCAACAGAAAGAAATAATCGCAACAAAAGCAGAAGACAAATGGTCATTAAATGATAAAGTAAAAGGCATTAACATTGATATTATTAAAGGTGTAATCACAATAACTCATGACGGTGTTCAAAACGGTAGCCATGTCACAATCCAAGCCACACAAGGAAATAGTGATCCAAGCGAAGTTACTGCTAAAGTTTCTTATAAAGAAACTGCACCAAAACCACCGATAATCCAATTAGATAAACAAAAGAAGCATATAACAATCACACCACAAGATAATACAGATAAAGTAAGTATAAATATTGTAAAACCGAATGGAAAAATTATAGATATTACTTCAAATAAAATTGGAAAAACGTGGAAGTTTAATAAAAAAATCCATGGTATCAATATTAATGAGAAAACTGGTGTAATTACCATTAAAGATATTAACAAACTCAACGGTAGTAAAATCCTTGCTAATAGTTCAATTAGAAATAGTGAAAAGAGTAATACTGTCCGAATAACTATTCCTAATAAACAAAAGTCAATTATTACATTTGAACCTTCTTCTAATCAGACTAATAAAGTTAGTCTATCTGAACCCAAGTCAGTGAAAGTAGGAGAAAATAGTTTTAAAACGATAAAAGATAAAAAGTCACAATTACCTGAAACAGGTAGTATAAATACTGGGACAACTCGTACTACTAATCTGTTAATATTAATTTTAGGTTTAACAATTTTGAAATTGAGACGCAAAAAGAAAGACTTCTAATTTGACTTAGTATAGAATTGAATAGTAATAAAAAAAATTTTTTAAAATTACTAAAAATTATAGGTATATTATGTATTACTTCATTGTAATTTTCACTAGTATTAGTTCAATTATAAGTTTGTATTATGCTATTGAAGCTTTTATAAAAACAAGACAAATTAATGCCCAATATGCATTTGCCAGAAGTTTAGCAATAGCATTATTAAGTGTAGCAACATTATGTTTTGTAAATCAGTTAATTTTATTTGTAATGACATTATTAATGGCTTTAGTTCAATTAATTGATGGTATTATGGGAATAACTATAAAAGATAAATTAAAAACATTTGGACCATTTTCATTAGCAATTATAGGTTTTATTTTATTGATTTTTATATAACTACAACTTAATTACCAATATTAAAAAGGTTAGACCATTATTTGGTCTAACCTTTTTATCTTAACTTTAACGTAAATCATCAATAGCTTTTGCAATCGAATCAAATACATGAGGAATATCAGATTTTTCAACACAACTAAACGCAATACGTATATCTGTTTGATTTAATGCAATAACACCAATTGAATATTGTTCAATCAGATGTTTACGTAATGTTTCAGGGTCAACATCTTTAACTTTTATCGCCATAAAATAACCAGAATTAAAGTCATAAGCTTGCCAGTGTGAAGCATATTTTTCGTCGTGAACTACTGAGTTTGTAACTTTATATCGTTCACGTAAGGTCGTAATATTTTGCTCGATTTCTTTATTAAATTGATCGTTATTCTTCAATACATGTTTAACTGCACTTTGTGATGGAAGTGGTCCACTTGAAATATTACTACGAATTAGACCTTTAGTTTTTGCTTCCAATACATCTTTTGCAATTTCATCTTCAACACCAAATGTGATAAATCCAACACGGAATCCCCAAGCAAAGAATTCTTTTGTAGCACCATCTAATCGTACAGGTAACACATTTTTAGAATTGATATTAGTTAATGCAGTGAATAAGGATTGTGTATATACGTCTTCGTAAAACAAACCATAATAAGCGTCGTCGATAACAGCTACAACTTGAGTTCCTTTACTAGCCAATTGTTCAATAGCTTTAACAATTGTTTGTACTTCATCTTTATTAGGTGTATAGCCAGTTGGATTGTTAGGATAATTAAGAATCATTACTACTTTATCTTGATTATAAGATTCTAATGTTTTAACTAACTCATCAGTAGTATAATGTCCATTTTCATCAAAAATTGGGTAAGTTGAAATATTTGCATTATTACGAGTATCAAAAACAAGTTTATAATTTCCCCAATTATGTTCAGGTAATAAAACAGTATCTCCAGAATTTATAAATAAATCTGCTACAAGTGAAAGACCATGTGTAAGTGCGTTAGTGACAATTGGACGTGTCATTACTTGTTTAGTTAAATCTGGATTGTCTTTTAACATTTTTGCTTGCCATAAGTCACGTAATTCTTCGACACCTTGAGGTGGTGCATAAGGAAAAATTTCATCTGGTGTTAAATCATTAAACATTTGATTTAATGAATCTGCATACATTTTACCTTTATCATTAGTTGCCATCCCAATAGTTGCATTATATTGAGTACTTTTAGCTTCAGCAGATTGAGAAAGTATACCTTTTGGATAAAACATTTTTTGACCCAAATCAGAAAGCATATGTAAAATTTCTGGATTTGAATTATTAAGTTGCTCATTTAAATTTTGGGCTAATGGGTTCATATTGAATAACCTCGCTTTTATAAAATAAAGTCATTATCTTTATATTAGCTTGAATTTAACCAAAGATAAAGTATTCTTAGTTAAGATTTAGTTATTGAAAAGATTTTCTAATATAAATACGAACATACGTTCTGTTTTTGTGTTAAGATAATCTTAGGTCATCGACATATATGACACTTTGCATTTGGGAGGTGTAGTATAATGACGTGGTGGCAAGATGGAATTATCACTTTATTAACTGGTGGACTACTAGTTGTCTTTAGAATTTGGTTAGAAATCAATTGGAAAGACAAATAGATGACCGTACACAAAAATAACCCCAAGCCTGCTGGTACCAGGTTTGGGGTTGTGTAGTATAATTTGTGGATACAAATTTATAGTAACATTACGTTAAACATATCGCAATCAATATAATATATGAATGGAGTACATCTATAAAACAAAATTTGATATAATTTATACTATTGAGGTGAGTACAGTGAAGCATATGACTAAAATATTTGTAGTATTAGCAGTCTTATTATTCATTATTGGTTATTACTTACAAGCTACAGGTAACGAATCTTCAGGAATAAAACTTCTACTTGCAGCCATTATGTTTATGATTTGTGCATTTATTAGTAGAAATAATGATCGTCGTAATAGGAAATGATATTTTAGGTCAATTGAATAATTTATTTTAGACAGTATGAAAATGTTCATACTGTTTTTTTACTGTGTATATATATTGTCTATGCATTTAAATGTTCTAGTTAAATTCTCTATACAGTCATTTTAATAGTTACCCTTTACAAAAGTGTATATAGTGTGTATATTGTATATATACAGAAGAAAAGGGGGACATCAATGAAAATTATTTTGAAAAACACCAGTGAACATCCCATATATGAACAAATTAAACAACAAATTAAAGAGAATATTTTAAAAGGATACGTATCTTCAGGTGAACATTTACCTTCAATGCGTGAGTTAGCAAAAGATTTGCAAGTGAGTTTAATTACAACTAAACGAGCTTATGAAGATTTAGAGAAAGATGGATTTGTAACTACGATAAGAGGTAAAGGCACATTTGTAAAAGAGCAAGATAATTCAATTCTTAAAGAAAAACAGTTCTTCGTTATTGAGAATTTAGCTAAATCAATGACTAAAGAAGCGAAGACAATTGGAATGTCTTTGGAAGAACTTCAAGAAATTCTTTCTTTAATATATGAGGAGGAATAATTATGAACGCTATAGAATTGAATAAAGTTAATTACTCGGATCATAATTTTCAACTTAAAAACGTATCATTTGAAGTACCTCGTGGATTTGTGACAGGATTCATTGGTGCTAATGGTGCAGGGAAAACAACAGTCATACGATTAATTATGGATTTAATGCAATGTGATAGCGGTAGTATTTCGATTTTAGGGGATAGTATGATAAATAATCCTATTGATTTAAAGAATAAAATAGGTTTTGTTTATTCTGAGACTTATTTCAATGAAAAGTGGTCTATAAAGAAATTAGAAAGTATCATATCTCCATTTTATAAAAAATGGGATAAAGATTTATTTCAACATTATCTACATAAATTTGAATTACCATATAAACAAAAAATCAATCAATTTTCTACAGGTATGAAAATGAAATTGTCTCTTGCAATTACTTTTAGTCATCATTCAGAGATATTTGTATTAGATGAACCAACATCAGGATTAGATCCCATAGTTAGAAATGAAGTTTTAGAAATTATTCAACAAGAACTGATTGATGAAGAAAAAACAGTTTTTATTTCAACACATATTATTTCGGATTTAGAAAAAATTGCAGATTATTTAGTATATATACGAGATGGAGAAATCATATTAAATGATTCTTTAGAAGATTTAATTAATCAGTTTAAAATAGTCAAAGGTTTTAATGAGGACCTTGATAATGAGTTAGAAGACCTATTGATTTATAAAGAAAGTAGAAGAACTGGTTATAAAGCATTAACGCAGTATGCTAGTATATTTAAAGAACTGTTTGGTAGTCAAATTGAAATTCAAAATCCTAGCATTGAAGAATTGATGATTTACTTAGAAAAATATAAAAGTAATTCCACTCATGCCTTTACTAAAGAAAGTGAGGCTATCAAATGAAACAACTTTTGATTAGAAATGTAAAATTAAGATATTTAACATTATCTTTATACACAGCACTCATTTTATTTTATCCAATTTATATATTTTTAATGAAACCTAATCCGTTATTAAAGTCAATGTTTGCAGTACCAATAGGATTAGTTTTAATGATTGTATCTTTACTTGATGCAGGTCATCTATTTAGATTTCATAGACGATTAGGTGGCGACAAAGCATTTTTATTTTTTGCTAGTTTACCAGTCTCTAGAAAAAATATGTTAAATGCAAATTATATTACATGTATATTATTTACTTTATTTGGTGCAGTAGTCATAACTTTATATGGTTACGAATCAGACTCAATACAGACAAATTCAATTTACTTTTCTACTACATATGCTTATATTGTAGCGAACTTTTTGTCTATTCCAATCGCATTTAGGAAGAGTACTGAATTTAAAACAGAACGTGTATCTTATATAGCATATATTATTTTAATTATGTTTGTATTACCTTTTCTTTTATCCGTTATACTCATTTTAATTAATTATATATTTTTAAACCATAGTCAAATTCCATACTTTTATTCATATTTTTTAAATTATGGATTTTTAGTTTTAAGTCTCATAGGTTTAATTATTAATTACATCATTCAAATAAATAAAATAAAAAAACGTACTCATTAAAGGAGGTCTACGATGAAATTAGAACAAATTACAAAAAAGTATGGACACAATACGGTAATTGATCATATCGATTTTGATTTCGGCAATAGTCAGATAGTAGGGCTAATTGGTAAAAATGGTGTTGGTAAAACAACTTTAATGAAAGTAATGAATGGAAATATTATTAATTTTGAAGGTAAAGTTAATTTGCCAAATGATGAAAATGTAGGTTATTTAATAGAACACCCTAAATTGTATGATAATAAAACTGGTTTATATAATTTAAAATTATTTGCACAAGTATTAGGTAAAGGTTTCGATAAAAAGTATGCTGATCACATTATAGATGCTTTTGGTATGAGACCTTATATCAAGAAAAAAGTTAAAAAATATTCAATGGGAATGAAACAAAAATTAGCAATTGCAGTGTCTCTAATGAATAAACCTAAATACTTAATTTTAGATGAGCCAACAAATGGTATGGATCCTGACGGTTCTATAGACGTACTTAAAACAATTCAATCGCTTGTTAAACAATTAGAGATGAAAATTTTAATTTCTAGTCATAAGTTAGAAGATATTGAATTGATTTGTGATAGAGCAGTATTTTTAAGAGATGGCACATTTGTGCAAGATGTGAATATGAAAGATGGTGGACCTAAAGATAGTACAATTATTACGATTGATAAAGAAGACTTTGGAAAATCATTAGAAATATTGACAGAAAAATTCCATGTTCAACAATCTAGTAAAGATAATGGTGAGATTATTATTAAAGCACAAAGTAACTATAAAGATGTAATACAATCACTTGCTAAACTCAATATTTATCCTAAATATATTGAAACACGTAAAAGCTCATTACGTGATACTTACTTTAATATCAATCAAAGAGGTGATAAATAATGAGAGCGTTACAATTAGTAAAACACGATTTAATAAGTATTATTAAAAGTCCACTTACGTATATTGCGTTTATACTTGTGGTAGGTTTAACTGTTTTTCAAGCTACGATGATGGCAAATTATAATCCAGGTCATAAAGTGAATTATACGATGGTATTTATTATGGCCAATTGGTTATTCTTATTCGCTGGTTTATTATTTATCATTAAAACAATCACTAGAGATTATTCACAAGGTACAATTCAATTATACATGAACAAAATGAGCAGTAGAATTGGTTATATTATTGCTAAAACAATTTCTATGATCTTAATTTCATTTTTATTTACATTAATTCAATATTTAGTAATTATTATTATAGAAGCAACTACTAAAGGTAAAAGTATAGATGGAGATAACTTTTTAACAAATATTTGGTTTTACCTTATCTTCTTCCTATTCTTTGGTTTGTTTTTATTCTTAATTACATTAGCAGTTGAGAAACCAGCTGTTATATTTACTTTAGGTATATTCCTATTATTAATTGTTCCATTTATCCAACCACTTGTTGGATTAATTCCAAATATTGGTGATGACATTCATAAGTCATTTAAATATATTCCATTCACTTATTTGACTGAGAAAATGACTTCATCAGATATATCATTTTCACATTGGCAATGGTTTATATCTATAGCGTCAATTGTAGTATTATTTATTGCAAATGTATTATATGCCGCAAAACGAGATATATAAATTGTTATCATCCGGGGCTATATGGTCCCGGTTTTTTATGTAGAAGAAACATGTTAAAAATTAAATTGGAGACTAATTTAAAAAAGATGAAGCTACTTAAAATTAAATAGCTTCATCTTAAATATGATTTATTTATATAGCATTTGATCGATGATTGAATTATACACAGCACTCCAAAAAGATGAGTCTGTTTTATATCGATTAGAAATAATTAAATGTGTTTCTTTTACTTTATCATCATAATCTGGATGTTCTTTACTTGGTAATGTGTCTTCGCGTAAGTTTGTCACAAACGCTTGAACTTCTTTAGCGCGTGGACCCCAAACTGTTTCTTGTTCGTATTGATCATTTAAAAATACAAAAATAGGTATAGAACGAGATTTTCCATTTGTTAAATATTGATCGATAAGTTGAGTATCATCATCGCGGTGGAATACTTTTACATGTAAATTTAGAACTTCGGCGATATGCTTAAGTATTGGTAGATTCATCATTGCATCGCCACACCAATCTTCTGTAATTACTAATACGTTAGAATAATTAGAGGATTTTAACTTTTCTAATCTCTCATCATCTTCAGGTAACTTAAAAGAATTATAAATAGAAACTAGATTATCTTTATTTTCTTGCATTTGTTCAATATAAGGTCCGATGTCTTGGCTTTTTTTGAAATATGTTTCTAAACGAGTCATCGTAAAAACCTCCTTTAATTATTTTATACATTATACCAATTTCTAAAGTGTAAATAAATTAAAATATTTTAAAAATTCTCTCATTTAATGAAAAGTATGACGTAAGATGAAAGTAAATAAACCTTATGCTATATTTAATATAATAAGTCGAAAGTGGTGACCATCATTGCGTATACAGAATCGTTGGGTAATTACGATACTATTTTTAATTTTAAGTATCTTACTTCTTATTGGTATTTCAATTTATAACAATATAAAAACTGTCGATTTATCAAATACTTCAATAAATGGTATACATTTAAATGATCAATTTCATAAGAAAAATTATAAGGTAAATAAAAATATTAAAGTAGATCGTTATACGTTCTATAATCATAGAGAACATAATGATTTAACGTTAAAAGTTCATAAAAAGAAAAATATCGTAAAAGGAATTGTACTAGTTAAAGATAAAGATGTTCCTACTAACTTTGATGTTAAAATTGGTAGCCATATTGATCAAGCTATTAATTCCTTAGGTAGTAATTATCAAAAAAATAAAATAGGTAAAAATTATCAATCTATTACATACAGAGACCGCGATAACCACATGAAATTAAATATTTTATATAAAGATGATATAGTAAAACGTATCGAGTTTTTTAGTAAGTAGAGAATAGTTGGACATTAGTATTGCAACTAATATAGAAAAATTGGCAGAAAGAGTGACAATACTATGGATAAAATCACATTTTTAAATGAATTAGAAGTATCCCTAGATGAACTTCCCAAGAAAGAAAAAGATAAAAAAATGTTTGACTATGAACATTATTTTTATGAAGAAGAATTGAAAGGAAAGTCTGAAGCAGAAATAGTAAAAGAACTTAAAGAACCTGAGGATATAGCTAAACAAGTTAAATCTAGTAGTGCGATTGAATATGCGGAAGTTAAACCGACTTTTCATAACATCATTAGAGCTGTTACAGCCTCACTAAGTTTAGGTTTATTATCTATATTTTTAGTTCTAATCCCAGTATTTTTAATTAGTTTGATATTTGTAGTTTTGTTTATAGTTTCAGTATTTTTAATTTGTATGCCTTTAAATTTATTTATATCGTCTATTCAAAAAGGTATACACAATTCAGTCAGTAATATTTTATTTTCAATTTCTTATACAGGCTTAGGATTAGTATTGATGGTCTTAACTTTTAAGGTTTTAGAAGGAATTTATAGACTTATATTAAAATATTTGAAATGGTATATTAAAACAATTAAAGGACGCGTTCAAAGATGAGAAAGCTAATGTTTTCAGGTCTTATCATTTTTATTGTTTTCTTTATAGGTGCATCTATCACATGGTTTGCCTTTGAGAAACCACATTATGAAGAAAAGAAATTCAATGAAAACTATCCTCGATATAACTTTAAAAATATATCTGTAAAATTAGAATACGCCGATGTTAAATTGGTAAAAGGTTCACAATTTAAGATTAAATATAATGGTGATAGTAATGTTACAGTTAAAAAGGATAGAAATAATTTAAAAGTGACGGAGAAAAAGAATGTTAATAGAGGATACTCCATTGATATAAACCCTTTTAGAAAAAATGGCAATCAATTAGTAATTGAAGTTCCAAATAAAAAACTTGATACTTTATCTCTGAATTCTATTAATAGTAAAGAAGCTATAGACAATTTAAAAATAAAAAAGCTATCATTAAATAATAATTTGGGTCAAATTATTATTAATAATAGTGAATTCGATGATTCTGAATTTAAAGGTGAAAATTTAAATTTTTCTTTGAATAACTCTAAATTTAAAGACACGCATATCAATATAGATTCAGGTGATATTAAAGCTAGACATAGTAGTATTAATAATTCTATTTTCTTAATAAATAAAGGAGATATTAATTTTAGCAACATGCCATCTAAAACAGATATAAAAGCTTCTACTAAAGATGGAAATATCAATTTTAAATATAAAGATAAACCTCAAGATACCTTATTGAAGTTACAGCCAAGTAAAGGCCAATCATTAATTAAAAATAAAAACTTCCATGAAAGTAAAGTAGGGAAAAGTAACAATGTTTTAGAATTTTATACTGTTGATGGTGATATTACGATTAAATAATAATGAGAAAAGTACAAAAAGAAATTGTTTTAAATTTCCTTTTGTACTTTTTTATTTTTAATGTGTTGCAAACGTTAAGTCGCTATCAATCATTCCTTCAAATGATGTTTGTTGTAATTCCATACCATTTAACCAGTTATTAAAATTAATTGAAGATGGAGCCTTATTTTCACCTAAAGTCATCCATGCAGTTAGGGATTTTGGCTCATACATAGAAGTATGAATAGTACCTGACCAACTTCTAAAAAGTTTACTATATATGTTATATTGTGGATCATTAAAGAGTTTAAATGCCTCGTGTTTATTTAATTGAGCATGAGTTTGTTTAACTGTACGTGCCAACCGTTCTTTAGATTCTTGAGTATAGTTTCGGTTTTCATGTGTTAATATTTCATAATGATTTGTACAGATATTATCGTATCGTACTTGGATATCTCTTGGTGTAACTTCAACTATTGCATGATTTAATTCTTTATCCATTAAAATGTAACTGAAAGAACTACGGTGTGGAAGATTTTTTAATAGTTGAATGGCTCCATCTACATCCTTACAAAGTTCTAATATTAATCTTCCAATCATATAGCAAACAAAACCATTAGCAGGCTTTTTACGGTGCATGAAATTATATGCCATAACTAAACCGGCTTCATTCATTCCATCCATTCTACCAGTGACTCTCGAAGTGGGACCAATTTGTGCTAATCCTCCATCATTAGGTTGAAATAGTAAGTATCTACCATCATATGTTGCGGGATGATAATCATAATTTCTAACAATAAAATCTTGTCCTCTAAATACAGTACAACCACTATCCTTTAAATCTGTGAAACGATAATGAGCAAAATTTAAAATCATTTGTCGTGTAGGTAATTTTAGTACATCTTGCATTCCCATAATTTCTTCCCAAATTTTTGGCGCATATATTTGAAAGATTGAGTGGGTTTCATTAATATCTATATCAAATCGAGGTATTCTTTTTTTCCATTCTTGTTCTCGATTCTTTAATAATTTGGTTTGTTTTAACCAGTTACCTGTTTGAACACCTAAATCATAATGGGATCCTCTATGTGTCATTATATCGGTTTGAACATTTTGCATTATAAATATGCTCCTTAAGAAAAATTTACATATTGTAATAAAATATTAATATTACTTTAATTGTTATTTTAAGTAAATTTCTATACAATAATATTGTAACTAGTTATTGATAACTTTTTTAAATTATCTATTTAGGAGTGATACAATGTATAGAACTTATCAACGTGCCAAATCTGCGATTGTTAAATGGATTAAAAGTTAGGTTCATTAATTATATATCGACGACTGATTTTTAAATCAGTCGTTTTTTTATATGTCTATACTATCATAAATTTGATGAAATGAAGCTTATATTATCAGTACAAAGGGTATGTATTTATTGATTACGATAAATATGCTATCATATGGTATTGTAGATATGCATATCAAATATAGAGGTGAATTTTAATGTGGAACTTTATTAAAGGTTTATTTAAATTTGTATTTAGTTTAGTAGCTATTACTACAGTTGTTGCAGGTGTAGGTGTAGTTGCATTTGCTTATATTTTCAAAAAAGACTTTGAAGATATCGAAAGAAAAACTAAAGAAATCGTTTCAGATATCGAAAATAACAATTAATTTGACTTCAAATTAATTAAGAGTCACTGATGAGATAGTCATCAGTGGCTTTTTTATTTACCTTAAAATAGTTTTTAAGAAGGGGAAATAGCTATAATATCTAATATAGAGAGTTTATATTTCTCAGAAGAATGTGATTGATAGCCTTCAACTTCAAAAGTAATGGCATCAATACGCTCAATATTAAGTTCGATTGATTTAAAGTAACCAGCGTCATAATATTTAACGATAACAGGTTGGTTTAATTGAAGGGATTGATGTAAACGAAAATTCAATTCAGATAATTGGTCTTCTGAAAGTATGGGGCGTTCAATTTTATTTTGGTCAATAATATATTGATATATTGTTTCAAATTGCTCTGGTAGTGTAGCAAATGGTGCCCATTTAACCATGCCACGTCCCTTAGGAATATCTCTATCTAATTTGTTACGTGGTATATTTCGATAATCCAATTGACTATTATTTAAATCATTAATCATCTTTCAATCACCTCGATATTTATAATTACATTATACGAACTTACGTTCTATTTTGCAAGATTTAATTTCCTATTCCATCAAAAATAGTCTCTCAACACATTCGAATCAATTTAAATTAAGCCTCACATATTTTTATGTCGTAATTTGTACTTAAAAGTTTGTCTTTAGACGTCTAAATTTAATAGAATAGAGATAAGTGAAATGGAGGCGTTTTAAAATGACAAAAGGTTATATCGGTTCATATACTAAAAACAATGGACAAGGTATTTATCAATTTGATTTCGATGAACAACAAGGCCAAATGACACAAGTAGAAACAGCAAATCAAATAGAGGCATCTACTTATTTAACAAGAAACGATCAATTTTTATATGCGATAACAAAAGAAGGCGATAATTGTGGTGTCGCAAGTTTTAAAATTGGAAATGATGGTCAATTAACATTAATAAATAAATGCTTAGCTTCACAAAATGGAACAGGTTGTTATATACAAGTATCGACAAATGGTGCATTTCTATTTGAAGCGGTTTATGGTGCAGGATTAGCAAGAATATATAAATTAAACCCTACTACAGGAGAAATAGAAAAATTGATTCAAGAATTAGAACATGATTTTCCACTTGGACCACATGAAAGACAGGATCATGCACATGTTCATTTTTTTAATGAAACACCAGATGGTAAATATGTAGTTGGAACAGACCTGGGTACAGATCGCATTGTGGCATATACTTATGGAGATAATGGTCTAAAAGAACATGCTATTTCTCAGTTTACCCCAGCTGATGGAACTCGACATATTGCTTTTCATGAAAACGGAAATTATGCATATGTCGTACATGAATTATCAAATATCGTAAGTGTGACAAAATATAATGATGGTCATTTTGAAGAATTGGAACGTCATTTAACGATTCCTGAAGATTATAAAGGTGCCACAAAATTAGCAGCGGTTCATTTATCACATGATCAACAATTTTTATATGTAAGCAATCGTGGCCATGATAGTATTGCGATTTATAAAGTATTAGAAAATGGGGCTAAACTTGAACTTGTCAATATTGTATTAAGTGGCGATGAGTTTCCACGTGATTTCAATATTACTGAATCAGATCAATATTTAATTTGCGCGCATCAAGAAGGTCAATCTAAAGTAACTGTATTTGAAAGAGATAAAAATAAAGGAACATTAACTTTAATAGATGAGGCAACAAATGCGCCAGAAGGTGTTTGCGTTATCTTTTAACTATAAGATTGAATCCCTCAAGTTGCCATAACTTGAGGGATTCTTTATACATAAATATTAATTTTTGAAAAAGGCTTTAATATACTTGAGTTTTCCTTTATAAGGTGGGAAGTATAGACTTGATTCTAGGCGTGTTGATTTAAAAGTATAAGATTTATCATGGGAAAATGTATCAAATGAATATTTTCCATGATATTGACCCATACCAGATAGACCAACACCACCAAATGGTAAATTTGGATTAGCTAAATGCATTAATGTATCATTAATTGCACCACCACCAAATGAAAGCTCATTAAGCACACGATGAGTGGAGTTTTCGTCTTCGCTAAATAAATAAAGACTTAATGGTTTAGATCGTGCTTGAATTATAGAAAATGCTTCATCAAATTGTTCATAACTAATGATAGGTAGTAATGGACCAAATATTTCTTCTTGCATAATTAAATTAGAAGTCTCAACATCATCTATAATAGTTGGTTCAATATATAAGTCAGATTCATCACTATGACCACCAAACACGACATTATTTTGATGCTGTGTAAGTAAATCATTTAAACGATTAAAGTGTTTATTATTTACGATTCTTCCAAAATCTGGACTGTTTTGAATATGCGAACCATAAAATTCTGTAATTGTTTGTTTCAATGATTTAATAAAATCATCTTTTACTTTTTTATCTACCAAAATGTAATCAGGAGCAACACAAGTTTGGCCTGCATTCGTAAACTTACCAAAAGCAATTCTTTCGCTAGCTACTTTTAAATTAGCTGTTTCATCTATAATGACAGGGGATTTACCACCGAGTTCAAGTGTAACCGGTACAAGATTTTCGCTAGCAGCTTGATAAACGATTTTTCCAACTTTTTCACTACCAGTGAAAAACATGTAGTCAAAAGGTAAATGGATTAAATCGTTTGTTTCTTCAATTCCACCTTCAACAACTGCAATATATTCAGGTTTAAAAGTGTTTTCGATAATTTTACGAATAACTGAAGATACATTTGGTGTAAGCTCAGATGGTTTAATAATTGTAGTATTACCTGCAGCAATGGCGCCTATTAAAGGTTCAAAAGTTAATTGAACAGGGTAGTTAAACGGACCAATAATTAGTACAGTCCCAAATGGATCTTTTTTAATATAACTTTTAGTAGGGAAAAGATATAACGGTGTATCTACTTGTTTAGTTTTAGACCAATTTTTAAGTTCTTTACGTGCTAATTTAATACTTTTTAATAAAATCCCAATTTCAGTAGCATAAGCTTCGACGTTACTTTTACCTAAATCGGTATGTAAGGCTTCAAGTAAATCATTTTCATAATGCTTAATACTTTTACTTAGCATTTTTAATTGGTGCTTTCTAAATTTAATATCTTTAGTTTGATGTGTACTGAAATACTGTTTACTATTGTTAAATAATTGCTCAATTGAATTCAAACAGATAAACCTCCTTAATATTTAGAATAATCAAGATTTTTTACATCTCCCAAATAGATTCATAACATATCTATACCCTAATTTAGCAAAAATAATTTCGCATTTAATGAACGAAAAATAAAAAAACTGAAGCATTGTTAAATGCCTCAGTAAAAACGATGAACTATTTTTTGAATTTATCATCTAATTATTTTGTTAATGCTTCAGTAATTTGTGGTACAACTTGTTTCTTACGAGAAACGACACCAGTTAAGAACGCCATATCATCTTCTAATTGAACATTAAATGCTTCTCCAACTTTGTCTTTTTCAGCACCTACAACTAAGATTTTAGAATCACTGTTAATGATATCAGTTACTACTAAAACGAATAAGTCATATTTTTCTTCAGCACTTGTTTCAAGCATAGATTTTTCTAATTCTTCTTTACGGTTTAAAACTTCGTCGATATCAACTGTATTAACTTGAGCAATACGTGTTACATAATCTCCCATAGTGAATGATTTAGCATCCATATCTAATAATTCATCTGCTGATTTATCTGTAGTAGAAGCACCAGCTTTTAGCATTTCTAAACCATATGCATCTAAATCAACATTTGCGATGTCTTTTAAAGCTTGAGCAGCATTTACTTCTTCCTCAGTACAAGTAGGAGATTTGAATAATAAGCTGTCTGAAATAATTGCTGAAATCATTAGACCAGCGATTTCAGGTTTGATTTCAAATCCACGTTCTTTATACATTTTGTAAAGGATTGTTGCTGTACAACCAACAGGCTCAGCTCTGTAATATAAAGGACTAGCTGTTTCAAAGTTAGCGATTCTATGATGGTCAACAACATGCTTAATTGTTGAATCAGCAATAGAGTCAGCACTTTGTTGGAATTCGTTATGGTCAACTAAAATTACTTCTTGGCCATCTAAATTGTCTTCTAATAATTCTGGTGCTTTAACGTTAAAATGATCTAAAGCAAATTGTGTTTCAGCACCAACTTCACCTAAACGGTAAGCTTTAGCATTAGTATTACCAGTTTGTTGTTCGAAATCAGCCATAATAATTGCTGAAGAAATTGCATCTGTATCTGGGTTTTTGTGTCCAAAAATGTAAGTATTTGCCATTGATAAATATCTCCCTTATTCATTGTTAATTTATTAATATTATATATAGTTATTTTAGCATGACTTTAGCTCATTCTTCTACCTCTGCGCCCAATGAGTTTTCAAAATGTGATAAAGCCCATTGATGACCTGACTGGTTGAATGATGCTACGCCTTTACTAGGTACGCGAATAGCATACCCTAAATTATAAGCTGATATAGCCGTATGTAATACACATATATCAGTACAAACACCAACGATTTCAACTTTATTAACATTTCTTTCGCGGAGTAAACTATCTAAAGGTGTACCATAAAATGAATCATATCGTGTTTTGTCTAAAAAATGAACATTGTTTTGAGTCTTAATAGATTCATAAAGTTTACCGACCTCACCATAAAGTTGTCGTCCTACCGATCCTTCAATATTATGGGGTGGAAATAATTTTGATTCAGGGTGAAAATCATCATTCTCATAATGTAAATCCATCATAAAAAAGATATCGTCACGGTTTTCATTAAATTGATTTATACGGTTTACGAGAAAGTTTTCTAATTTTTGTCCAGGTACGCCACAAGTTAATTTTCCATCGTCAGCTATAAAGTCTACTGAATAATCTACTATAATTAATGCTGTTTTAGTCATTTTATAACATCCTCTCTAAATCAAGCATATCAAGCTATTTCGATATAAAAGTCATTTAATTTGGTTAAGTTAATTAAAATATTCATCTAATTGGTCTAAAAATGTTTTATAAGATTAATCATAGTATATATATTTATTAAGAACACTACAATTAATTATTAATCGAAGGAGATATTGCATGTTCATAAATGCGAAAGACTTTGGCGCAGAAGGTCATAATAAAGCGAAAGATACAAAAGCAATACAGCGTGCACTTAATAAAGCTAAAAATGGTGAACATACAGTTTATATACCACAAGGGACTTACCATATAGGTAAAGCATTAGTGATATATGATTCAACAACATTACTATTAGATGATGAAACAAAATTATTGAGATGTAGTAAAGACGCGCTTTTGAAAAATGGGAAACCGTATATTTTCTATCGTGGATACACTGGTAATAGTCACATACATATTAAAGGTGGAACATTTGATATGAATGGGAGTCAGTATCCTTATAATAATACTGCGGTGTGTGTTGGTCATGCAGAAGATATACAATTTATTGGTGTTACACTTAAAAATGTTGTTGGAGGTCATGCAATTGATGCGTGTGGTATAAATGGACTACGAATAGCGAATTGTTCATTTGAAGGATTCTTAGATGTTGATGGTGACCGTTTCTTCTCAGAAGCAGTCCAATTAGATATTCAAGTACCAGGTGCTTTTCCAAAATTTGGTACAACTGATGGGACAATTACTAAAAATGCAGTTATAGAAAATTGTTATTTTGGTCCTTCAGATGATGTTAAAATGAAATCTTGGAATAGAGCTATTGGTTCACATGCATCTAGATATAATTGCTTTTACGAAAACATTCACATTCGAAATAATATTTTCGATAGTATTCAAGAATACGCGTTAACTCCATTAAAATCACAAAATACATTTATTTCTAAAAATCAGTTTAAAAATTGTAATGGGGGTATACGCTTTTTAGGAGTAAAGGATGGCAAGAATGCTGCTGATGCATTCACAGGTCAAGATATGGGTGCACAAGCGGGTACAAACTTTAATGTAATAGGTAATGAATTTATAGGGAAAATGAAAAAAGATGCTATTCATATTAGAAGCTATAACAATATAAAACATAATAATGTATTTATTGCTGGTAACACATTTCATGATAAAACACAGAAGATACATCTTGAAGACATTAATCATCTCACTTTAAATCAAGATGATCATTTAGTTACTATCGAAAAAGAGAATGTTGAAAATATTAAATAAAAATAAAAGTGCTATTTTCATTAGAATACTAAAATGAAAATAGCACTATTTACATATAATTATTTCCTAAATGCACCGATTAGTTTTGTTTCAAAATCTAATGTATTTAAGATAGTTATTACTTTTTCAATATCATTAGATAATTGGGCCTCTGCTTGTACAAAAAAATGATATTGACCTAGCTTGGTTTTAAGCGGGCGTGATTCAATCCAAGATAAATTAATATTAAATAAAGCAAAGGTATTTAATATACTAGCTAGTAATCCAGGTTTATCAAACTTCGGAGTAATTAAAAACATAGTAGTATTTGCATTTACATCAAATTGGGCATGGTTTTTAATAATTAAGAAACGTGTCGCATTATGTGGAAAGTCTTGTATATGTGTATCTAATTGTTGAAAACCATAATCTTCACCACTATTGACAGGTGCTATAGCACCTACATGTTTACTAATCATTTCAAATCCTTTTACAGTACTATCTACATAATCGTAATCAAAGTGATGATTCATAATATAATTTGATGTCTGACTTATAGCGGGTGCTATAGAATAGACTTTTTTAATATCTTCAATTTGGCTACCTGATTGTCCATATAACGCAAAATCAATATCTAAAAGGAGTTCACCGTGTGCATAAACGTCTTGTTTAGCTAGTGAATCAGCTACGATATTAATGGTTCCTTCTATAGAATTTTCAATAGGTACTAAACCAATAGTATCGTCATCCTGTGATGCACATTTAATAACCTCATATAAATTAGCTTTTGGTACAAAATCGATATTTTGCAATTTCAATTGTTCAACATATTTTTGAGAAGCCAAATACGAAAATGTACCTTTCGGACCTAAATAATATATCTTCATACCTTCACCTCGAATGATTTAATGGAAAGGGCACTTCGTCTCATTCGATTTTTTATAGAAAAAGTTAGGGTCTCGCATCGTATTATCAAAGCCATGATGATAATTTTTTGTAAGCGTAGGTGAAATCGGTGGTGCAAGCCAAGACCATTTTCCTGTAACTTGTCGTTGATGTTTTTCTTCATTTTTTTCAAACATTTCAAATTGTTTAGAAGCAGTTAAATGATCCACGATTGACACGCCATGTGCTTTAAAAGAATGGTAGACCGCGTAATTGAGTTCCAGTAGTGCTCTGTCCTTATTAAAAGAATTATTTTTAAGTGTATCAAACTCGAACGCTTCTGAAACCTTTTCTAACAAATTGTATCTATAACTATCAGTAAAATTCCTAACCCCAATTTCAGTAACCATATACCAACCATTAAATGGTGCTGTAGGGTAAGTTATTCCACCAATTTGTAAGTCCATATTTGAAATGATAGGGACAGCATACCATTTTAAATTCAATTCTTTTAATTTTGGATAATTTTCATGTTCAATAGGCACTTCTTTAATCAAAGATTTTGGATATTCAAAGTATTTAATTGGACCTTCACCAATTTGATAAATTAGTGGTAAAACGTCGAAATCTCCACCATCACCTTGCCATCCTAAACGTTGTGCAAGTTGAGTGATTTCACGTTCTGATGGATCTCCTTTTTCTTCATAACCTGCATAGCGAATTAACTGATTGTTATAAATTTTGGGCGGATGGTCTGGATGGAAAATAGTGATGTAAGGTTTAATTTTTCCGCCATTAGTACTTTTTTCAATATGATTACATATAGAATCAATAAAATTACTTTCTTCGGTAATATCTCTTGCGTCGTTAACATTAAGTGATTCCCAAAATAATCTGCCAATACATCTGTTCGAATTTCTCCAAGCCATCTTAGCACCATAAATTAACTCATCTGTAGTATGTCTATATGTTCCAGTTTGTTGAATGCTTTCTGTCACTTCATTGATTCGTTTGTCGATATCTTCTTGAGAATAATTGAGTTCTGAATACATTGTTTTAATAAATGTCGTTGCTTTGTCTATTAACATTTGAAACACCTCATAAGTATTATAATCTACAGATAGAAAATGCACATTCAATAAATTCAATTGTCATGAATTTGTCGTAACGTTCAGCATAAAAATACCGTGATAGATAAAAGTTATGTAATGAATTATTAAATTGAAAACATGATTGGGTTATAATCTCAGTTATTACCTAGATAAATTGAATTATGATAAAATAATTATAAAAGAATGGTCGAATGGAGAGATACGAGTGTACCAATTTGAAGACGACAGTTTAATGCTACAAAATGATTTATATCAATTAAATATGGCAGAAAGTTATTGGAATGATGGCATTCACGAGAGAATGGCTGTTTTTGATTTATATTTCAGAAGTATGCCTTTCAATGGTGGATACGCTGTATTCAATGGTCTTAAACGTGTAATTGATTTTATGGATAATTTTGGATTTTCAGATACTGATATTGAATATTTAAAAACTATCGGCTATCAAGATGATTTTTTAAACTATCTTAAAAATTTAAAATTCACAGGACATATTCATTCAATGCAAGAGGGTGAAATATGTTTTGGTAATGAACCTTTGCTAAGAGTTGAAGCACCATTAATTCAAGCACAACTTTTAGAGACAGTATTATTAAATATTATTAATTTCCATACATTGATTGCTACTAAAGCAAGTCGTATTCGTCAAATTGCAAGTGACGATATATTAATGGAATTTGGTACTAGACGTGGCCAAGAACTAGATGCAGCTTTATGGGGGGCTAGAGCAGCATACATAGGTGGTTTTGATTCAACAAGTAACGTAAGAGCAGGAAAACTATTCGGTATTCCTGTTTCAGGAACACATGCGCATGCTTTAGTACAAACTTATGGCGATGAATACATTGCTTTTAAAAAATATGCTGAACGACATAAGGATTGTGTCTTTTTAGTAGATACATTCCATACACTAAAATCTGGTGTACCTACAGCAATCAAAGTAGCTAAAGAATTAGGAGACAAAATTAATTTTATAGGTATTCGATTAGATTCAGGTGACATTGCATACCTTTCAAAAGAAGCGCGTCGTATGTTAGATGAAGCTGGATTTAAAGATGCTAAAATTATTGCTTCTAATGATTTAGACGAAGAAACAATTACAAGTTTAAAAGCTCAAGGCGCAAAAGTAGACTCATGGGGCGTTGGAACTAAATTAATTACCGGATTTGATCAACCTGCTTTAGGTGCAGTGTATAAATTAGTTGCTATAGAAAATAGTGACGGCACATATAGTGATCGTATTAAATTATCTAACAATCCTGAAAAAGTAACTACACCAGGTAAGAAAAATGTTTATAGAATTATAAATAAAAAGACAGGTAAAGCAGAAGGAGATTATATAACGTTACATGGTGAAGACCCTAGAAAAGAAAAACCATTAAAATTATTCCATCCTGTTCACACATTTAAAATGAAATTTATCAAAGATTTTGAAGCCATTGATTTACATCATTCTATTTTTGAAAATGGACAACTCGTATACGAATTGCCAAGCGTACAAGAAGCTCAAAGTTACTTAAATGAAGGACTTAAAACATTTTGGGATGAAAATAAACGTTACTTAAATCCACAAGAATATCCGGTTGATTTAAGTACAGCTTGTTGGGAAAATAAACATAAACGCATCTTTGAAGTAGCAGAACACGTAAAAGAAATGGAGGAAGATCATGAGTAATTTACAAGACATTGTAGTAAAAGAAATGAAAGTAAAACCTCAAATTGATGTTGAAACAGAAGTGCAAGAAATTAAACATTTTATAAAAAAATATGTACAATCACATGATTTTATCAAATCATTAGTATTGGGTATTTCTGGAGGACAAGATTCAACATTAGCAGGTAAACTAGTACAATTAACTGTAAATGAATTACGTGAAGAAGGTAGAGCGTGTCAATTTATAGCAGTTAAACTTCCATATGGTGTTCAATCAGATGCAGACGAAGTTGAAGATGCATTAAAATTTATTAATCCTGATCAAACGATCACAGTTAATATTAAACCCGCTGTAGATATGAGCGTTAAATCATTACAAGAAGCGGGGATCACTTTAACAGATTTCCAAAAAGGAAATGAAAAAGCACGCGAACGAATGAAAGTACAATTTTCTATTGCCTCAAATCAATCTGGAATAGTTGTTGGCACTGATCATTCAGCTGAAAATATTACAGGTTTTTATACGAAATATGGTGATGGGGCAGCTGATATAGCTCCATTATTCGGTCTAGATAAACGACAAGGACGAGCGTTACTAAAATATTTAGATGCACCTGCACATTTATATGAAAAAATTCCAACTGCAGATTTAGAAGAAGATAAACCTCAATTACCTGACGAGGAAGCATTGGGAGTAACATATAATGAGATTGATGATTATTTAGAAGGTAAAGAAGTTTCAAGCCAAGCAAAAGAGAAAATTGAAAATCATTATATTAAAAACGCTCATAAGCGAGAACTCGCATACACTCGTTATACTTGGCCTAAAAACTAAATTGAAAATCGATACATTGAATCGTAAATATACATGAGCATGTTGGTATATGTTTACGGTTCAATTTTGTTAATTCACATAAAATGAAAATAAAACATTGATATTAATTTAATAGAATGAATTTTAACTTTGACGTGACAAAGATTAAAATGACTGTTAAAATAATTTGGATTTCAAGTAAGAAAAGGGGAATATTATGTCAGCGATTGCTCAAAATCCCTGGTTAATGGTGTTTGCAATCTTTGTTATTAATGTATGCTACGTTACATGTTTAACAATGAGAACAATATTAACTTTAAAAGGGTACCGTTATGTAGCTGCGATTGTAAGTTTCGTTGAAGTTTTAATTTACGTCGTAGGTCTAGGATTAGTAATGTCTAGTTTAGATCAAATTCAAAATATTGTAGCTTATGCATTTGGTTTTTCAATAGGAATCATTGTTGGTATGAAAATTGAAGAAAAGCTTGCGCTTGGATATACAGTTGTCAATGCAACATCTTCTGAATACGAGTTAGACTTACCAAATGAACTTCGTAATTTAGGTTATGGTGTTACCCACTATGAAGCATTTGGCCGTGATGGAAGTCGTTTGGTGATGCAAGTATTAACGCCAAGAAAATATGAATTAAAATTAATGGATACTATTAAAAATTTAGATCCTAAAGCATTTATTATTGCTTATGAACCAAGAAATATTCATGGTGGATTCTGGGTTAAAGGAGTGCGTAAGCGTAAACTTAAAGCTTACGAACCAGAAGAATTAGAAAGTGTTGTTGAACATGAAGTTCAAAGTTAATGACAACGAAACCATTGCAGATTGTCTGAAAAGAATGAAAGATGAAGGGTATATGCCAACAAGACGAATTGAGAAACCCATTTATAAAGAAAATAAAGACGGTAGTCTTGAAGTACTAAAACAAGATATTATTTTTATCGGTAAAAAAATAACAGAATAATATTTAAGAAAACCACTCTAATCTAATGATTTGAGTGGTTTTTAATATTGATAATTGTGTTCACTTTGAAGATGAAATAAAATATGATTATAAGTATATTAGAATTACACAAATAAGGTTGATTCTGTTAAAATAAAAAGCGAAAGATAAAAGACGAACTATAAACGGAAATTCGTTTTTAATGTACAGTTTTTAGAAATAAAATTATAAATACACATATGATAGGAGCTTAAACAATGATTGAACGTTATTCTAGAGAAGAAATGTCGTCTATTTGGACAGACCAAAACCGCTATGAAGCATGGCTTGAAGTTGAAATTTTAGCATCAGAAGCATGGAGCGAGTTAGGATATATTCCTAAAGAAGATGTTAAAAAAATACGTCAAAATGCCAAAGTAGATGTTGAACGTGCAAAAGAAATTGAACAAGAAACAAGACATGATGTTGTAGCATTTACTAGACAAGTTTCAGAAACATTAGGCGACGAAAGAAAATGGGTTCATTATGGATTAACTTCTACAGATGTAGTTGATACAGCATTAAGCTATGTCATTAAACAAGCAAACGATATTATTGAAAAAGATTTAGAAAGATTTATTAAAGTTTTAGAAGACAAAGCAAAAAATTATAAATACACTTTAATGATGGGAAGAACACATGGGGTACATGCTGAGCCTACTACATTTGGTGTAAAAATGGCATTATGGTATACAGAAATGCAACGTAATTTAAAACGTTTTAAAGAAGTTAGAGAAGAAATTGAAGTAGGAAAAATGAGTGGTGCTGTTGGTACATTTGCTAATATTCCACCTGAAATTGAAAGCTATGTATGTAAATATTTAGGTTTAGGTGCAGCACCAGTTTCAACACAAACATTACAACGTGATCGCCATGCTTACTATATTGCAACATTGGCACTGATAGCTACTTCTTTAGAAAAATTTGCAGTTGAAATCAGAAACTTACAAAAAACTGAAACTCGTGAAGTAGAAGAAGCATTTGCTAAAGGACAAAAAGGGTCATCAGCAATGCCACATAAACGTAATCCTATCGGTTCTGAAAATATTACTGGTATTTCTCGTGTTATACGTGGTTATATCACTACTGCATATGAGAACGTTCCATTATGGCATGAACGTGATATTTCACATTCATCAGCTGAACGAATCATGTTACCTGATGTAACAATTGCTTTAGACTATGCATTAAATAGATTTACTAACATTGTTGATCGTTTGACTGTGTACGAAGAAAATATGCAAGCGAATATTGATAAAACATTTGGTTTAATTTATTCTCAACGTGTACTACTTTCACTTATAAATAAAGGTATGGTACGTGAAGAAGCTTATGATACAGTTCAACCTAAAGCGATGAAATCTTGGGAAACTAAAACACCATTTAGAGAACTTATTGAACAAGATAGCAAAATCACAGATATATTATCTAAAGAAGACCTAGATGAATGCTTTAACCCTAAACATCATTTAAATCAAGTAGATACTATTTTCAAAAGAGCTGGCTTAGAATAATAAGTGATTAACTTAAAATCCTATACTTTTTATCATAAAACTACTACACTTTAACTTATTAGTAAGTTAAAATGATAAAAGAATATGCATATAGGAGCTGTTACGATGCAAATTGAAAAATTACGCGGGGATGCATTAAATGAATTGTTTGATGCAATTCTTACATTAGAAAATAGAGAAGAATGCTATCAGTTTTTCGATGATTTATGTACAGTGAATGAAATTCAATCACTTTCTCAACGACTTCAAGTAGCTAAAATGATTAAACAAGGATACACATATGCAACTATAGAACAAGAATCTGGCGCATCGACGGCAACAATATCTCGTGTAAAACGTTCTTTACAATGGGGTAATGATGCTTACACAATGATTTTAAATCGATTAAATATCGATACAAAAGAATAATATAAGATGAAACGATCGCAACATTAAAGTTTAACGACGATAATATGTTGACGATCGTTTCCTTTTTTATCAATTCTTAAAAATTTTAGAAATAAGTTGTACATTTTCACGATATCTGTTTAGAACTAAAAAGTTAAAAATGATATAATTTAAGGTATGTTAAAAAA
Organism: Staphylococcus sp. HMSC13A10; assembly: GCF_001808005.1. Lineage (NCBI taxonomy): Bacteria > Bacillati > Bacillota > Bacilli > Caryophanales > Staphylococcaceae > Staphylococcus > Staphylococcus sp. HMSC13A10. The sequence continues at coordinate 64,848 of NZ_KV791851.1, forward strand.
AGGAGTTTCATGTAATGTATAACATTAAACAATGGCGCCATGTATTTAAATTAGACCCCGCAAAGACTATTTCTGACAATGATTTAGATGCAATATGTATGTCTAACACTGATGCTATTATCTTAGGGGGCACAGATAATGTGACAGAAGATAATGTCATTCAATTAATGAGTAGAGTTAGACGTTACCCATTACCACTTGTTTTAGAAGTTTCAAATATAGAGAGTGTTATGCCAGGTTTTGATTTTTATTTTATTCCAACAGTATTGAATAGTAATAATGTCAAATACCATAATGGAATGCTCCTCGAAGCTTTGAAAGAATATGGACATGTCATTGATTTTGATGAGGTAATATTTGAGGGTTATCTTGTAATGAATGAAGATAGCAAAGTTGCACAACGAACAAATGCTAATACTCAATTAGATATAAATGATATAGATGCATATGCGTTAATGGCTAATGAATTATATCGTTTTCCCATTATGTACTTAGAAAATAGTGGAAAATATGGGGAAGTAGACACAGTGAAATCAGTTAAAGATACGCTAACGACAACACAGCTATTTTATGGTGGTGGTATCACTACTTTATCCCAAGCCAAAGAGATGGCTGAGTATGCCGATACTATAGTTGTTGGAGATATTATTTATAAAGATATAAAAAAAGCATTAAAAACAGTTAAGGTAAAGGAGTCTAGTAAATGAATTCATTAGTAAAAAATATGAATACAGAGCAAAGTGAAGCTGTCAGAACTACAGAAGGCCCACTATTAATTATGGCAGGTGCAGGATCTGGTAAAACACGAGTACTAACACATAGAATCGCATATTTATTAGACGAGAAAGATGTATCACCTTATAATATTTTGGCAATTACATTTACTAATAAAGCAGCTAAAGAAATGAAAGCAAGAGTTGAACAATTGGTTGGTGAAGAAGCTCAAGTCATTTGGATGTCTACATTCCACTCAATGTGTGTTCGAATTTTACGTCGTGATGCTGATCGTATAGGTATAGAACGTAATTTCACTATCATTGACCCAACAGACCAAAAATCCGTTATCAAAGATGTATTGAAAAATGAAAATATCGATAGCAAACGTTTTGAACCACGTATGTTTATAGGCGCTATTAGTAATTTGAAAAACGAATTAAAAACACCAGAAGATGCCCAAAATGAAGCAAATGACTATCATTCACAAATGGTAGCTACAGTTTATAAAGGATATCAACGACAATTATCAAGAAATGAAGCATTAGATTTTGATGATTTAATTATGACTACTATTAATTTATTTGAAAGAGTACCTGAAGCTTTAGAGTATTATCAAAATAAATTCCAATATATTCATGTTGATGAGTACCAAGATACCAATAAAGCACAATACACATTAATCAAATTATTAGCCAATAAATTTAAAAATTTATGTGTCGTTGGTGATTCAGACCAATCTATATATGGTTGGCGTGGTGCAGATATTCAAAACATTTTATCATTCGAAGAAGATTATCCTAATGCCAAAACGATTTTCTTAGAACAAAATTATCGTTCAACTAAAACAATTTTAAATGCTGCCAATGAAGTCATTAAAAACAATACAGAAAGAAAACCAAAAGGATTGTGGACTGCTAATACAGGCGGAGACAAAATAACTTATTACGAAGCAACAACAGAACGTGATGAAGCTGAATACGTAGTAAAAGAAATTATGAAACATCAGCGTAATGGAAAGAAATATAGTGATATGGCTATATTATATAGAACGAACGCGCAATCACGTGTATTAGAAGAAACATTTATGAAATCTAATATACCTTATACAATGGTTGGCGGCCAAAAATTCTATGATCGTAAAGAAATTAAAGATTTATTAAGTTACTTAAGAGTTATTGCCAATAGTAATGATGATATTAGTTTACAACGTATTATTAATGTCCCAAAACATGGTGTAGGTCCATCATCAGTTGAAAAAATACAAACCTATGCAGTTCAAAATAATATAAGTATGTTCGATGCTTTAGGTGAAGTTGATTTTATAGGACTATCTAAAAAAGTTACTCAAGAATGTATTTCTTTTTATGAAATGATTCAAAATTTAATTAAAGAGCAAGAATTTCTTGAAATAAGTGAAATAGTGGAAGAAGTTTTAGTTAAGTCAGGTTATAGAGATATGCTTGATAGAGAACAAACTCTAGAATCACGTAGTCGTTTAGAAAACCTAGATGAATTTATGTCAGTTCCTAAAGATTATGAAGAAAATACACCACTTGAAGAACAATCATTAATCAACTTTTTAACAGATTTATCACTTGTTGCTGACATTGATGAAGCGGATACAGAGTCAGGAGTTACATTGATGACAATGCACTCTGCTAAAGGGTTAGAGTTTCCGATTGTATTTATTATGGGAATGGAAGAATCGCTTTTCCCACATATTAGAGCAATTAAAAGTGATGACGACCATGAAATGGAAGAAGAGCGAAGAATTTGTTATGTAGCGATAACACGAGCTGAGGAAACACTATACATTACTAACGCAACAACACGTATGTTGTTTGGACGTTCTCAATCTAATATGCCATCTCGATTTTTAAAAGAAATTCCTGAAGATTTAATGGAAAGTCATTCGGGTAGTAAACGACAAACAATTCAACCTAAGGCGAAACCAACTCAGAAACGCGGCTTTAGTAAGAGAACAACTTCATCTAAAAAACAGGTAACTTCTTCTGACTGGAAAGTAGGAGATAAAGTTACTCATAAAGCATGGGGAGAAGGTATGGTTAGTAACGTTAATGAAAAAAATGGTTCTGTAGAATTAGATATTATATTTAAATCAGAAGGACCAAAGCGATTACTAGCTCAATTTGCACCAATTGAAAAAAAGGAGGACTAGTGGATGAATGATATGCAAAATCGTGTAAATGAATTACATGATTTATTAAATCAATATAGTTACGAGTATTACGTTCAAGATAATCCATCAGTTCCTGATAGTGAATACGATAAATTATTACATGAACTTATTCATATAGAAGAAGAACACCCTGAATATAAAACATCAGATTCACCTACAGTTAGAGTGGGAGGAGAAGCTCAATCTACATTTGAAAAGGTAAATCATGATACACCAATGCTAAGTTTAGGGAATGCTTTTAATGAAGAAGATTTAAGAAAATTTGATCAACGTATACGAGATAATATTGGTAAAGTAGAATATATGTGTGAACTTAAAATTGATGGTTTAGCTGTTTCATTAAAATATCAAAATGGCCGTTTTGTACAAGGTTTAACTCGTGGAGATGGTACAACTGGAGAAGATATTACTGAAAACTTAAGAACGATACATGCTATTCCATTAAAAATTAAAGAACCTTTAAATTTTGAGGTGCGTGGAGAAGCATATATGCCAAGACAATCATTTATGAATTTAAATGAAGAAAAGGAAAACAACGGTGAACAACCTTTTGCTAATCCTCGAAATGCAGCAGCAGGTTCATTAAGACAATTAGATTCTAAATTAGCAGCTAAAAGAAAATTAAGTGTTTTCTTATACAGTATTAATGACTTTACTGATTTTGAAGCTACAACTCAAAGTGGTGCATTAGATGAATTAGATCAATTAGGTTTTAAAACTAATCATGAACGTGAAAGAGTATCTGATATAGAAGGTGTCCTAAAATATATAGAAAAATGGACAGCTCAGCGAGAAGATTTATCTTATGATATAGATGGCATTGTCATTAAAGTGAATGACTTAGAACAACAAGACGAGATGGGATTTACTCAAAAATCTCCACGTTGGGCTATTGCATATAAATTTCCTGCTGAAGAAGTTGTAACTGAACTATTGGACATTGAGTTAAGTATAGGTCGAACGGGCGTTGTAACACCAACCGCGATACTTGAACCAGTGAGAGTAGCGGGAACTACAGTTTCAAGAGCTTCATTACATAATGAAGATTTAATTCATGAAAGAGATATAAGAATTGGCGATAGCGTAGTCATCAAAAAGGCTGGCGATATTATTCCAGAAGTTGTAAAAAGTATTTTAGATCGTCGACCTGATGATGCCAAAACTTATCATATGCCAACACATTGTCCAAGTTGTAATCATGAACTTGTAAGGATAGAAGGGGAAGTAGCTTTAAGATGTATTAATCCTAAATGCCAGGCACAACTCATTGAAGGACTAATTCATTTTGTATCTCGCCAAGCAATGAATATAGACGGATTAGGAACTAAGATTATTCAACAACTTTATGAAAATAATTTAATTAAAGATGTTGCTGATATATTCTATTTAACTGAAGACGATTTATTACCACTGGATCGCATGGGAAGTAAAAAAGTTGAAAATTTACTTGAAGCAATTCATAAAGCAAAATCACAATCTCTAGAACATTTATTATTTGGTTTAGGTATTAGACATCTTGGGGTTAAAGCAAGCAGAGTATTAGCCGAGAAATATGAAACAATGGATCGACTAATTGAAGTAACAGAGGAAGAACTGGTAGGCATCCATGATATAGGCGATAAGTTAGCTCAATCTGTTGTTACCTATTTAGATAATGAAGATATTCGTGCATTAATTCAAAAACTAAAAGATAAAAATGTTAATATGACATACAAAGGTGTCAAAACAACAGAAATTGAAGGGCATCCAGAATTTAGTGGTAAAACGATTGTATTAACAGGTAAATTAGAACAAATGACACGTAATGAAGCATCACAATGGTTACAAATGCAAGGTGCCAAAGTAACTAATAGTGTAACCAAAAGTACAGATTTACTTATTGCTGGTGCTTATGCAGGTTCTAAACTAACTAAAGCTGAAAAATTTGGAACAGAAATTTGGACTGAAGATGAATTTGCGACAAAACAAAAGGAAATCAATAATGAGTGAGGTACGTCGATGAAGAGAACAATAATTTTACTTATCTCGACAATTTTTATTCTAACCGCATGCAGTAATGATAAAGACAAAAAGTCAGATCAAGACACAAATCAATCAAAAGATAGTCATTCATCACAAGTGAAACAAGTAGCTACGGATAAAAATGTTCAAGGCGATGATTATCGTACTATTTTGCCTTTTAAAGAAAGTCAGTCACGTGGCCTTTTACAAGATAATATGGCAAATAGTTATAATAGTGAAGGTTTCGAATCTGGACTATTAGAACTAAGTAAAGAAGTCTTTCCAACAGATAAATACTTATATCAAGATGGACAGTTTTTAGATAAAAAAACGATTAATGCATATTTGGATCCTAAATATACTAAAAAAGAAATAGATAACATGAGTGAGAAGGAAAAGAAAAAGAAAAAAGCTAATGAAAACTTAGGGCTTAATCCTTCTCACCAAGGGGAAACAGATCCAACTAAAATAGCAGAAAAGTCACCAGCATATTTATCCAATATTTTAGAACAAGATTTCTATGGTAATAGCGATTCAAAAGGTAAGAACATTAAAGGTATGACGATTGGTTTAGCAATGAATAGCAAATATTATTACCAAAAGGAAAAAGACGGTGAAACCTATAGTAAAAAATTAGATGACAAAGAAATAGAAAAGCAAGGTAAGGCAATGGCAAGTGAAATGTTATCAAGATTAAGAGAAAACAGTGATTTAAAAGATATTCCAATTCACTTCGCTATATATAAACAAAGTAGTCAGGAATCTATCACACCTGGAGAATTTATAGCAGGTGCGACTGCAGATGATGGTCAAACTAAAATCAATGATTGGAAATCAATCAATGAAAAAACTGCTCTATTACCATCTTCAACAGCGGCTGACTATGATGAATCATTAAATAATAATTTCAAACAATTTAATGATAATTTACAATCTTACTTTTCTAACTTTACTCAAGCAGTAGGTAAAGTAAAATTTGTTGATAAAAAAGCAAAACAATTAACAGTTGACTTACCAATAGATTATTACGGTCAAGCTGAGACAATTGGTATTACTCAATATGTTACAGAACAGGCTAAGAAATATTTTGATAATATAGATGAATATGAAATTAGAATTAAAGATGGTAATAATCCGCGCGCATTGATTAGTAAAAATAAAGACGATAAAGAACCAGAAGTACACATTTACCATAATTAAATTTAACTAAAAATTAGGGTCCGAGATATAAAGTTCTCGGACCCTAATATATTAGTTTCTATTTTTCTTTAACAATTTGTTTCACTTTAGCTAAATCGTTATTTACAAAGTCACCTGGTTTAGCTGTTAATTTACTTACGACATAAGTAACGATGACACTTACTATAAATCCAGGAATGATTTCATACATACCTAATAATTCATTGATAGAAGCTAGAGGTTTAATCCAAGCAATCCAAATAATAACTACCAATGCTCCGCTAATCATTCCACTAATTGCACCAGCTCTAGTTAAATCTTTCCAATATAATGAAAATAATACTAACGGGCTAAATGATGCACCAAAGCCAGCCCATGCATTACCAACTAAATTAAGAATAGTGTCATTTGGGTACCACGCAATGACAATTGCAATAATGGCAACAATTAATACTGATAATCTACCAACCATTACAAACTCTTTTTGATGAGTAGCTGCTTTTTCTTCACCGCGAATAAGTTTATAAAAATCTTCGGTTAAAGAACTTGAAGTAACTAATAATTGTGAAGAAATAGTACTCATAATGGCTGCTAAAATTGCAGCAAGTAAAAATCCGCCAACAAGTGGGTGGAATAAAATTTGACTCATAATAATAAATAACGTTTCTGGATCTTCCATTTTTATATTTCTTTCTGATATAAATGCAATACCTGTTAATCCAACGCCTACTGCTCCTAAAAGTCCGATAGCCATCCAACTAATACCTAGACGTCTTGCTTTAGGTAATAATTTATGTGATTTAATAGACATAAAACGTACGATAATATGAGGTTGTCCAAAATAGCCTAAGCCCCATGAAAATAAGGAAATAATTCCAATTACTGTTGTCCCTTTAAAAATATCCATATTAGTAGGTTTCATTTCAGCAACTCTACTAAAAGTATCTAAACCATTTAACTGCATCATCGCAACAATTGGTACCATAACCATGGCGATTAGCATAATAACACCCTGAAAAAAGTCTGTAATTGATACGGCTAAGTATCCTCCAAAGAAAGTGTAGAAAATTACTATAATAGCTACAAGTATTAATCCATAATGATAATTTAAGCCGAACGCACTTTCAAATAACTTTCCACCTGAAACAAATCCAGAGTGCGTATATAACGTAAAAAATATAACAATAATTAAACCTGAAATAATTTTAATGATATTTTGTTGGTCATTTAATCTGTTTTTAAAGAAATCTGGAAGGGTGATAGCATCTCCCGCTATTTCTGTATAAACTCTTAACCTAGGTGCAACGACCCAATAATTGATATAGGCGCCAAGTGTTAATCCAATTGTTATCCACATCGCAGATAAACCAGTGCTATATACCGACCCCGGTAACCCCATAATCATCCAACCGCTCATATCAGAAGCTCCTGCAGATAATGCAGTGATATAAGGTCCTATACTACGACCGCCCAACATAAACTCGCTTAAATTACCAGTAGCTTGTTTGTAACCATAAAACCCAATAATAAGTAAAATAATGAAGTAAATGGCAATCATAATATAGGTTTGCCAATTTGCATTCACTTGCTGATTAAGTGCTGTCCCCAAATATAGCATTTTAAACACTCCCTTATATAAGTATTTATTTGTGTCACATGTAATATTATACATTATAGTTAAATGTTTAGAAAAGTGAAAAAATAAAATTTTGTTTTTAATCAACTTTAAGTGCTTTATGTAAAGAGGATACTTTAATAAATGTGTGTTGTTTATTGTTTATTAATTATGCATAATAATGTATCCAAAGATATACTTAGTGATATTTTTTCAATAAATATGCTTTTATTTATAAATAAGTAACAAAAACACAATTAACAATCGATGTGGTTCGAGTTTATTTCACTCCAATATTTGAATAAATATCAACCTAAGATATGAAATGAGTTATTTAAATTACTCTCAATCAATAAATGCTTAGATTTTTAAATGAATATTTGATACAATTTAGTGATGAATGAGTAATAAGGAGGCTTTTATTTAATGACTAAAGTAACACGTGAAGAAGTTGAACATATAGCTAATTTAGCCAGACTTCAAATTTCTCCTGAAGAAACGGATGAAATGGCCAATACATTAGAAAGTATTTTAGATTTTGCTAAACAAAATGATAGTGCTGATACAGAAGGTGTAGAACCAACATATCATGTATTAGATTTACAAAATGTATTACGTGAAGATAAAGCTATCGAGGGCATTCCTCAAGAATTAGCATTAAAAAATGCAAAAGAAACTGAAAATGGACAATTTAAAGTTCCAGCCATCATGAATGAGGAGGACGCTTAAGATGAGTATTCGCTATGAGTCTGTTGAGAATTTATTAACTTTAATTAAAAATAAAGAAGTTAAGCCATCACAAATAGTTAGTGATATTTATGATGCAATTGAAGAAACAGATCCAACAATTAAATCTTTCTTAGCTTTAGATAAAGAAAACGCAATGAAAAAAGCACAAGAATTAGATGAATTACAAGAGAAAGACCAAATGGAAGGTAAGTTATTTGGTATCCCAATGGGAATTAAAGATAATATCATCACAAAAGATTTAGAAACTACTTGTGCAAGCAAAATGTTAGAAGGTTTTGTACCAATTTATGAATCTACAGTTATGAACAAATTGCATAATGAAAATGCTGTATTAATTGGTAAATTAAATATGGATGAATTCGCGATGGGTGGTTCAACAGAAACATCTTATTTCAAGAAAACTGTAAATCCATTTGATCACTCAGCTGTACCTGGTGGATCTTCTGGTGGTTCAGCAGCAGCTGTAGCAGCAGGATTAGTGCCATTTAGTTTAGGTTCAGATACTGGTGGTTCTATTCGTCAACCAGCTTCTTATTGCGGAATCGTAGGCATGAAACCAACTTATGGTCGTGTATCACGTTTTGGACTAGTTGCATTCGCATCTTCATTAGACCAAATTGGACCATTAACACGTAATGTTAAAGATAATGCTTTAGTTTTAGAAGCAATTTCTGGATTAGATGCTAATGATTCTACAAGTGCACCAGTTGAAGATGTAGACTTCACTTCTGAAATCGGTAAAGATATTAAAGGATTAAAAGTTGCTTTACCTAAAGAATACTTAGGTGAAGGTGTTAGTGAAGATGTAAAAGAATCAGTTAAAAATGCTGTAGAAACATTAAAATCACTAGGTGCTGAAGTAGAAGAAGTATCATTACCAAATACTAAATATGGTATACCATCATATTATGTAATTGCATCTTCAGAAGCATCAGCTAACTTAGCTCGCTTTGATGGTATTCGTTATGGTTATCATTCAAAAGAAGCACAATCACTTGAAGAATTATACAAAATGTCTAGATCAGAAGGTTTCGGTTATGAAGTGAAACGCCGTATCTTCTTAGGTACATTTGCATTAAGTTCAGGTTATTATGACGCTTATTATAAAAAATCACAAAAAGTTAGAACTTTAATTAAAAATGATTTTGATAAAGTGTTCGAAAATTATGATGTTGTAGTAGGACCAACAGCACCAACAACTGCATTTGATTTAGGTGACGAAATTGACGATCCATTGACAATGTATGCTAATGACTTATTAACAACACCAGTTAACTTAGCAGGTTTACCAGGTATTTCTGTTCCTTGTGGACAATCAAACGGACGCCCAATTGGATTACAATTTATAGGTAAACCGTTCGATGAAAAGACGTTATATCGTGTTGCATACCAATATGAAACACAATTCAACTTACATGACGCTTATGAAAAATTATAAGGAGTGGAAATAATGCATTTTGAAACAGTTATCGGACTTGAAGTTCACGTTGAGCTAAAAACAGACTCAAAAATGTTCTCTCCATCACCAGCGCATTTTGGAGCAGAACCTAACTCAAATACTAATGTAATTGACCTTGCATACCCTGGTGTATTACCTGTTGTAAATAGAAGAGCAGTAGATTGGGCAATGCGTGCGTCAATGGCTTTAAATATGGATATCGCAACTAATTCTAAATTTGACCGTAAAAACTATTTCTACCCAGATAATCCAAAAGCATATCAAATTTCTCAATTTGATGAACCAATTGGTGAAAATGGGTATATTGATATCGAAGTAGACGGAAAAACGAAACGTATTGGTATTACTCGTTTACACATGGAAGAAGATGCTGGTAAATCAACACATAAAGATGGTTACTCATTAGTTGATTTAAACCGTCAAGGTACACCATTAATTGAAATTGTGTCTGAACCAGATATTCGTTCTCCACAAGAGGCATATGCTTATTTAGAAAAATTACGTTCTATCATTCAATATACTGGCGTATCTGACTGTAAAATGGAAGAAGGTTCATTACGTTGTGATGCTAACATTTCTTTACGTCCTTATGGTCAAGAAGAATTCGGTACAAAAGCTGAATTGAAAAACTTAAACTCATTTAACTATGTTCGTAAAGGTTTAGAGTATGAAGAAAAACGTCAAGAAGAAGAATTATTAAATGGTGGAGAAATTGGCCAAGAAACACGTCGTTTTGATGAATCAACTGGTAAAACAATTTTAATGCGTGTAAAAGAAGGATCTGACGATTATCGTTACTTCCCAGAACCAGACATTGTACCTTTATATGTTGATGATGAGTGGAAAGAACGTGTTCGTCAAACTATTCCAGAATTACCTGATGAACGTAAAGCTAAATATGTTAATGATTTAGGATTACCCGAATATGATGCACATGTATTAACACTTACAAAAGAAATGTCTGATTTCTTTGAAGGTGCAATTGAACATGGAGCAGATGTAAAATTAACTTCAAACTGGTTAATGGGTGGCGTAAACGAATACTTGAACAAAAATCAAGTTGATTTACTAGATACTAAATTAACTCCAGAAAACTTAGCAGGTATGATTAAATTAATCGAAGACGGAACAATGAGCAGTAAAATTGCTAAAAAAGTCTTCCCAGAATTAGCTGAAAATGGTGGAGACGCTAAACAAATTATGGAAGATAAAGGCTTAGTTCAAATTTCTGACGAAGCAACTTTATTAAAATTTGTTAATGAAGCATTAGATAATAATCCACAATCAGTAGAAGATTATAAAAATGGTAAGGGTAAAGCAATGGGCTTCTTAGTAGGACAAATTATGAAAGCTTCAAAAGGTCAAGCTAACCCTCAAAAAGTAAATCAATTATTAAAACAAGAATTAGATAAAAGATAATAGGTTTGATTTTTGCTCCTATAACGATTAGTGTAAACTAATTGTTGTAGGAGTTTTTTAGTGTTTCTTTTTGTAGAATGAAGAGTGATGACTTAGTTAATAGATATATATAAGAACGACTGAATTAAAGTTCATTCATACAAAGCCATACTTTTTTGCAAAGCAAAATTAGTATGACTTACCTAATAGTTAAAGCTATTAGGTACATAAAATAACATTTGAATTAAAGTTCATGCATAAGAAAATAGAGGAACGCCTTAGCTAAAGCTAATGCATAAGAAAAACTAAGGTACTAAAGTACCAAGTTTTTCTAAAAAATACTTTTAACTCGTGAGTAAATCATTTAATATTGAATATGAGTATATGAAGTCGAGGGATATGATATGAGAAAACGAGCAAGAATTATTTATAACCCGACATCTGGTAAAGAACTTTTTAAACGAATGTTACCTGATGTTTTAATAAAATTAGAAAAAGCTGGATATGAAACTAGTGCCTATGCAACAGAGCGTGAAGGTGATGCGACGCTTGAAGCAGAACGTGCACTCGATAACAATTATGATATCTTAATTGTTGCTGGTGGGGATGGAACCTTAAATGAAGTTGTAAATGGTATTGCAGAACAACCTAATAGACCTAGATTGGGTATTATACCTATGGGTACAGTAAATGATTTTGGACGTGCCTTACATTTACCAAATGATATTATGGGTGCCTTAGATGTGATTATTGAAGGTCATAGTACTAAAGTTGATATCGGTAAAATGAACAATCGTTATTTTATCAATTTAGCAGCAGGTGGCCAACTTACACAGGTATCATATGAAACACCTAGTAAATTAAAGTCAATCGTAGGATCATTTGCCTATTACATTAAAGGATTCGAAATGTTACCACAAATGAAGGCAGTTGACTTACGCATTGAATATGATGATAAAGTCTTTCAAGGTGAAGCATTATTATTCTTATTAGGTTTAACAAATTCTATGGCAGGATTTGAAAAATTAGTTCCTGATGCAAAATTAGACGATGGTTATTACACATTAATTATTGTTGAAAAAGCTAACCTAGCAGAATTAGGGCATATCATGACCTTAGCATCAAGAGGCGAACATACAAAACATCCTAAAGTAATATATGAAAAAGCAAAATCAATCAATATTTCATCGTTTACAGATATGCAACTTAATGTTGATGGCGAATATGGTGGTAAATTACCAGCAAACTTCTTGAATTTAGAACGACATATTGATGTATTTACACCTCATGACATTCATAATGAAGAATTAATTGATCAACCAACAGTAACACCACAGTTAAAATCAGAAGATCATCAACAGAATGAAGACAAATAATAATAAATATGAAATTAACACAAGGTTAGGATAGTAAAAATAACATGTCCTAGCCTTTTCATATGTGGGGGAAAGAAATTGGAAACATTAAAGAAAAATGAAATAAAAACAGGCCAAGTTTTAGATTTAACTCATGAAGGACATGGCGTTGTCAAAATTGATAGATATCCTATATTTGTTCCTAATGCCTTAATTAACGAAACAATAGAATACAAAATTATTAAAGTGAAGAAAAATTTTGCGATAGGTAAACTTCTAAATGTAATTGTAGAGAGTGATTCTCGTGTAGAACCCCCTTGTGTTTATTATGATAAATGCGGTGGGTGTCAGCTTCAGCATATGACTTACCAAGCTCAACTCACAATGAAAAAAGAGCAAGTCATCAATTTATTTCATCGAAAAGGATCATTTAACGATACAGTTATACACGATACTGTTGGAATGGAAGACCCGTGGAGATATAGAAATAAATCACAAATACCAATTGGTTTAAATAATAATAAAAAACCTATAATGGGGTTTTACCGCCAACGTAGTCATGACATTATTGACATGGATAGTTGCTTAATTCAAGATGAGAAACATCAACAAGTTATGAATGATGTAAAACAACTCATATCTGAACTTAATATCAGTGTTTATAATGAAAAGACTAAAAAAGGTTTACTACGTCATTTGGTTGTACGAACAGGTCATTATACAAATCAAATGATGATTATATTAGTTACTAATGGCAAAGCATTCAAACAAGCCAATCAATTAGTAGAAGCGTTAGTTAAATTGCATCCCAATGTAACAAGTATTAAACAAAATATCAACGATGCACATTCAAATGTTATTATGGGGCGTAAATCTATTACACTTTATGGTACTGATGAAATTGAAGATAAGCTAAGTGAAATAACATTTAATATTAGCGATCAATCTTTCTATCAAATTAATTCACATCAAACTGAAAAACTATATAACCAAGCATTAGAATACGCTCAGTTAACGGGCAATGAAATTGTTTTGGATACGTATTGTGGTATAGGAACAATTGGTTTATATATGGCAGGAAAATCTAAGCACGTTTATGGTGTGGAAGTCGTACCATCTGCAATCAAAGACGCAGAAGAAAATGCGACTATAAACCAATTAGAAAATACAACTTTTGTCTGTGGGAAAGCAGAAGAAGTTATTCTAAAATGGAAAGCAGAAGGAATAAGACCAGATGTAGTAATGGTCGATCCACCAAGAAAAGGTTGCGATGAAACTTTCATTAAAACGTTATTAGAATTAAATCCTAAGCGTATTGTATATATTTCTTGTAATCCGTCTACACAACAACGTGATGCACAATTACTTAGTCAACAATATGATTTGAAAGAAATTACTCCAGTAGATATGTTCCCACAAACGACTCATATAGAAACAGTTGCATTATTTGAAAGAAAATAGTCTGTTTTAACTATTGTTGATTGCTATATAAAGACGATTATTAAAATTATATTACAAGCAACTTACTTTCTTGAAAATAGCTTTAGTATCGCTATTAAACGTTGTATACTAATGTTAAATTTAGAGATAAATGGAGGGTTGGTTGTGCATAAAATTGATTTGTTTCCAGATAAAATAAACTTACGTCGTTTTGTATTAATGCAAATAGTACTAGTTATGTTTGTTATTTTATTTACATATAAATGGGCTTACAAAATAACTCATATTATAGAACAAAATATTTTATTAAATCTAGTTTATGGTTTTGCGGGATTTGTGATTTTATTAATTGTTCATGAATTTATACATCATATTTTATTCATTTTATTTTCTAAAGGTGAAAAGCCTCAATTGAAATATAAAAAGGGAACAATGATATTGCAATATACTGAAAGTTGCTTTAATAGATGGCAATTTAGCATAATCATGTTAGCTCCATTAATTATCATTAGTTCTATATTGTTAGTACTTATTAGCACATATGCCTACTCATCATTAATATTTATGTTTAGTATTCACGTTGGTTATTGTGTATTTGATATTTTATTAGTTTCCCTTGCACTTGCTAGTAAATTTAAATATATTCAAAAATACGATGAAGGTTTATATTTATACCAACATAAACCTAATGAAATGCATCATGAATAATGAAAAAGGTATAATACCGCCCCTCTAATTTGAGGAGGTGGTATTTTTGTTTTGTAAAACAAAGCATGAAGTTCGTGAAATGTTGTCTTACAATTTATAATGAGAGTAATAGATAATAGTGAACGAAAGGCGGTGAATACATGGAAGAAAGAAGGATTATACACATTGATATGGATTACTTTTTTGCACAAGTTGAAATGAGAGATAATCCAAAATTAAAAGGAAAACCTGTGATCGTCGGTGGCAAAGCAAGTAATAGGGGTGTGGTTTCCACAGCATCATATGAAGCAAGAAAATACGGTGTACATTCAGCTATGCCCATGTCTCAAGCGCATAAATTATGCCCGAATGGTTATTATGTTACGAGTAGATTTGATGCATATAGAGAAGCATCTAAACAAATAATGGATATATTTCGTAGTTATACTGAAATAGTTGAACCTATGTCATTAGATGAAGCGTATTTAGATATAACACATCTAGTTAGACCGGATTTACCTGCGTCAACAATTGCTAATTTCATTAGAAGAGATATTTTAGAACAAACAGAATTAACTGCTTCAGCAGGAGTTTCTTATAATAAATTTTTAGCTAAATTAGCAAGTGGTATGAATAAACCCAATGGTATTACAGTGATAGATTATAACAACGTTCACGATATATTAATGAATTTGGACATAGGGGAATTTCCAGGAGTAGGTAAAGCGTCTGAAAAGGTTATGCATAATAATAATATCTTTACAGGGCAAGATTTATATAATAAGGATGAGTTTGAATTAATACGTTTATTTGGTAAGAGAGGACGAGGTCTATATAATAAGGCAAGAGGTATAGATTACAATGAGGTGAAAGCTACAAGAATACGTAAGTCAGTTGGAACTGAACGTACTTTTGCAACAGACGTAAATGATGATGATGAAATCTTGAGAAAGGTTTGGGAATTATCAGGGAAAACAGCAGAGAGACTTAATAAATTACAAAAATCCGGAAAAACGGTGACAGTTAAAATTAAAACATACCAATATGAAACACTCTCAAAGCAGACAAGTCTAAGAGATCCAGTTAATTCAGAGACGGATATATATAATATTGCTTATACGCTTTATACAGAATTAAAAGATCCTGATATACCAATCCGATTAATTGGTGTAACAGTAGGAAATTTAGAGCAATCAGCTTATCGAAATATGACAATATATGACTTTTTATAAAGGCTAGTAATGTAAGTAAAATACTTCATTATTAGCCTTTATCTTTTAAATCTTTACCATAAATATTTAACATACTAGACAAATCATCATAGTGTTTTAATAATCGAAATGTAATCATAGCACAAGCTTTAGCATCATTTAATGCATCATGATGACCGTGAAAATCTAACTTATAAAAATCCATCATATGTTTCAATCCATATCGGTGAGATTGAACCGTGCGTTTGGCCAATTGATATGAACAGAAATAGGTAAGATGGGGTGTTTCTAAACCAATTGATTGAATACTTTGATGCAATACATTCATATCAAATGCTGCATTATGTGCAACTACGGGAAGTTCCTCTATAAATTGCATCATATATGGATATACATAAGCGAAATCAGGAGAAGAGACTACATCTTCAGGGTGAATACCATGAACATTAATATTTTGTTCTGAGAAGTAATCATTTGGATTAACTAATGTATGGAATGATTCTGTAATTTTATTATCAATGACTTTGACCATACCTACTGAACAGATACTGGTACGTTTACCGTTAGCAGTTTCAAAGTCCAACGCAACAAATGCATTTTTCATTTTGTATATGACAACTCCTTTAATACATGACTAATATCATTTACTTTACATCAAAATGAGTATAAATCATAATAAATCAGATTTCACAAAAATATTTTCAATTAGAGATTGAGCTGAGTTAATACTTATTAAAATAGGATAAGGATGAATAGATGGTCTATACCAAAATGACACATATCACTTATGTAGAACAACCAATTAAAGAAGTAATAAGGAAAGCACCACAACCTCCTCAAAAAAGAAAAGGTTTGTCTCCTAAATAAGTTAGGAAACAAACCTTTTAGTTATTATTCAACTATTAAAAAATAACTTTTAGAGTTCAATAAAACCTAATTGTATTATTCTTCGTCGAATGAACGTGTTGCTAGTTCTTTTTCATAAAGATATAAAGTATTGCAATCGTCGCCGATACGATTTAAATAATCGATGTGTGTTTCAAACATTGATTCTTCTTCAACTTGTTCATCTAAGAACCAATTTAAGAATGAAATAGTAGCGTAGTCTTTTTCTCTATGTGCAATTTCAGATAAATTATAGAAACGTTTTGTAACATCTTGTTCTTGAGCTAAACCATCTTTAAATGTTTCTAAAATAGAATTGAAATCAACTTTAGGTGCTGGTAATGCTGTAAATTTAGCATGACCACCACGATCATTAATGTAGTCATAGATTTTTTTACCATGGAATCTTTCTTCTTTTGCTTGTTGAATGTAGAAATTTGCGAAACCTTCATATGATTCTGAATCGCAATAAGATGCCATCGCCATATATGCGTGAGCAGCAAAATACTCATGATTCATTTGTTCATTTAATGCATCTAAAAGTTCTTTGTTTAACATTTTTATTCACCTCATATTAAATAATTTAATTACTTTCCTTACTAACTAAACTGAGTATAACAAACTTATTCTCATTCGTAAATAATAATTATTATAATCTAGGGTGCATTTTTATCTTTTTAATTGAGAATCTTTTTAGTTATACCCTCTGCGTGTTATAATTATGCGAGTGAATAGTAATAGGGAGGAAACAAATGAGACAATGGACTGCAACCCATTTAGCGAAGTTAGCGCGTAAGGCAAGTAGAGCCGTGGGTAAAAATGGAACTGACTTACCAGGTCAAATCGCACGTAGAGTCGATCAAAATATATTAAGAAAATTAGCCGAACAAGTAGATGATATTGTATTTATTAGTGGTACTAACGGAAAAACGACGACATCTAACTTAATTGGACACACATTAAAAGCCAATCATATCGATATTATCCATAACAATGAAGGTGCGAACATGGCAGCAGGAATTACATCCGCCTTTATTATGCAAACAACAAAGCAAACAAAAATTGCAATTATTGAAATAGATGAGGGATCAATACCACGAGTACTTAAAGAAGTAACGCCGTCAATGATGGTATTTACCAACTTCTTTAGAGACCAAATGGACAGATTTGGTGAAATAGACATCATGGTTAACAATATTGCTAAATCAATTAGCGATAAAGGTATCAAATTATTATTAAATGCCGATGACCCGTTTGTTAGTCGTCTTAAAATTGCTAGTGAAACACGTGTTTATTATGGCATGAAAGCACACGCACATGAATTTGAACAAAGTACTATGAACGAAAGTAGATATTGTCCAAATTGTGGTCGTTTACTTGAATACGATTATATCCATTACAATCAAATCGGTCATTATCATTGTGAATGCGGATTTAAGCGTGAACAACCTAAATATGAAGTGACTTCATTTGAAACTTCACCATTCCTTAAATTAAATATTGGTGAAACGTCATTTAATATGAAAATAGCAGGGGATTTTAATGCTTATAATGCGCTAGCAGCATATACTGTTTTAAGAGAACTTGGTTTAAATGATGAATCTATTCAAAAAGGTTTTGAAACATATACCTCTGACAATGGACGTATGCAATACTTCTCATTGAACCAAAAAGAAGCAATGATTAATTTAGCGAAAAATCCAGCTGGAATGAATGCTAGCTTATCAGTAGGTGAACAATTAGAAGGACGTAAAGTGTATGTTATTAGTTTAAATGACAATGCTGCAGATGGTCGAGACACTTCTTGGATATATGATGCTGATTTTGAGAAGTTAAGTAATCAAGATATAGAAGCTATCATAGTAACAGGAAATCGTGCTGAAGAATTACAATTAAGATTGAAATTAGCAGAAGTAGATGTTCCAGTAGTACTTGAAAGAGATATTTATAAAGCAACTGCTAAAACAATGGATTACACAGGATTTACTGTTGCCATTCCAAACTATACTTCATTATCACCAATGCTAGAACAATTGAATCGTTCTTTTGAAGGAGGACAATCATAATGAAGCATGAATTGACAATTTATCATTTTATGTCTGATAAATTAAACTTATATAGCGATATAGGTAATATTATCGCATTAAAAATGAGAGCTAAAAAACGTGGTATTCAGCTTAAAGTTGTTGAAATCAATGAAACAGACAATGTTACATTTGATGACTGTGATATCTTCTTTATCGGTGGGGGAAGTGATCGTGAACAATCACTAGCAACGAAACAATTAAGTAAAATTAAAACACCACTGAAAGAAGCAATTGAAGATGGTATGCCAGGTCTGACAATTTGTGGTGGCTATCAATTTTTAGGAACAAAATATATTACACCTGATGGGACAGAACTTGATGGTTTAGGCATTTTAGACTTTTATACTGAATCCAAAGAAAATCGCTTAACTGGAGATATTATTATAGAAAGTGATACATTTGGTACAATTGTAGGATTTGAAAACCATGGCGGTAGAACATTCCATAATTTTGGTACTTTAGGACATGTGACACATGGATACGGTAATAATGATACAGATCGACAAGAAGGTATTCATTATAAGAACTTATTAGGAACATATTTACATGGTCCGATTTTACCTAAAAATCATGAAATCACTGATTACCTATTAGAGAAAGCCTGTGAAAGAAAAGGTATTCCATTTGAACCAAAACAATTAGACAACACAGAAGAAGAAGCGGCTAAACAAGTTTTAATTGATCGTGCAAACAAAAATAAATAAGTATTAAAACATGTCGTGACATATCATTTGTGGGGATAAGAACTGAAGTTTC
>NZ_KV791851.1:84607-111712 GCF_001808005.1 Staphylococcus sp. HMSC13A10
GTTTATTAAATTATACGAAAGGGCCTTATTTTTTAAAGTGTTTTGATGTAAAATTACATATAAATTCGATGTATTTTGGCGAGACTCTTAAGGGAACAGGACAAGCTGAAGACTACAGGCTGAAGCTGTCCCCTAAGAAAGCGAGCCGATAATACGAAGTATTATAAATAAAGAAGCCAGTAAATGAGTTTTTTGGATAAACTCATTTACTGGCTATTTTTCTAGGATTTATGTCCCAGTCTCTTTCATTTGAAAATATTTTTTACGCATAGCGATGATCTAATATTTTATAGATTAATAAAATTTCATATATAAGATGACTTTTAATTTGATTCTGATCGAATTCTTCAAGTTGTTTTACTGAAGATTTTAAAGTTGAAGCTGATTTACGTTCACGCTTAAATGTACCATCACATAGAATGTGGCTAATACTTGTACTTATTTTTAATATTGCTAACTTTTCATCTGGAGTAAAGAATACATAGGCATCTTTAGGTAAATAAATAATATTGGCTAGGTGTGTCATTAATAATCTATTAGTATAAGCCCTACTAGTTAGTTTATTAAGCTTTTTCCAATCTTCGGCTTTATTTTGATGATAAGTAAGTTCATCACGTTGATATCCAGTTAATAAGTCAATTTTTTGGTTTAAGTTACTAATTTGAATGATTTTTTTATTACTTTTATCAGATTGAAATCGTCCAAGTAGTAACTCATGACAACGTTGGTTAAATAAGTCATACATTTTATCTTCAGATCTATATAGATTATCTTCTAATTGACTATAGTATTTAGGCGGTAAAATCATAAAATTTACAAGTCCTGCAGTAACAAGTCCAATTAAAGCAGTTAATAAACGTGAAAAGAAATTAAATACATAAGCTTCATGTATACCAGGTATCATAGCAACTGAAGTTAAAACAGCAACTGTTGTACCAACTTGTAGATTTAATTTAGTACAAGCCAATATCGTAAACGTTGCACTACAGGCGTATGCAAACGGTGATTGATCCCCAAAAATAAATGTAAATACAACAGCAAATAAAGCTCCAATAACTGTAGCTGGTAAACGACGATAGCCTTTTTTAATAGATGCTTTAGCAGTAGGCTCTATGGTTACGATTGCTGTTAATATGGCAAAAATTGGTGTTAAGTTTAATAACATACAAAACACAGTAGTAAAGAAGGTTGCTAAGCCTGTCTTAATTGTACGTGCACCAATAATATGTTTATACCATTTTTCATTCAAGTTGTTGTCCCCCTTAAAAAGGGAATTTTTAAAACGTAGATCGCTTTTTCAAATTCTCTTTCTTATACAAACAAAATAAATACTTTATAATGCATTCATATTTAGTATATCAAAAAATTTTTGCTATAATAAGATAGAATATAAATATAAAGGAACGGGATAAAAATGATTGTAAAAACAGATGAAGAACTACAAGCTCTAAAAGAAATTGGATATATTTGCGCTAAAGTAAGAGATACAATGCAAGCTGAAACTAAACCAGGCATTACAACTAAAGAATTAGACAATATTGCAAAAGAATTGTTTGAAGAACATGGCGCATTATCTGCACCAATTCATGACGAAAACTTCCCAGGTCAAACATGTATTAGTGTGAATGAAGAAGTCGCTCATGGTATTCCAGGGAAACGTATTATTCGTGAAGGTGACTTAGTTAATATTGATGTATCAGCACTAAAAAACGGGTTTTATGCTGATACAGGCATTTCATTTGTTGTAGGTGAAGCATCAGATCCTTTAAAACAAAAGGTATGTGATGTAGCGACAATGGCATTTGAAAATGCAATGGCTAAAGTGAAACCAGGCACGAAATTAAGTAATATTGGTAAAGCAGTTCATGCAACTGCGCGTCAAAATGATTTAACAGTTATTAAGAATTTAACAGGACACGGAGTAGGTCAATCATTACATGAAGCACCTAATCATGTCATGAACTACTATGATCCAAAAGATAAAACATTATTAAAAGAAGGACTTGTCATTGCAGTTGAGCCATTTATTTCATCTAAAGCTACGTTTGTAACTGAAGGTAAAAATGAATGGGCATTTGAAACAAGTGATAAAAGTTATGTTGCTCAAATTGAACATACTGTCATTGTTACTAAAGATGGTCCTTTACTAACAACAAAAATAGATAATTAATATAAAATTAAGACAGTCCTTAAATAATTAAAGTAAATGATTATGATTTAATCTAGGACTAAAGGACTAATACGATATGGTTCCGGAGCCTATTACTTAAGGTTTCGGAATTGTTTTATAATAGAACCTAATCAATGGTGAGGTGGTTCTATGAATTATATGGAGAATTATTTAAATCACATTTTTAAATCGTCATTAAGATATAATATCGATGAATATAAAATGAAACTAGATAAAAAAATAAAAAGTATTGAAAGTTATATAGCATATTTAAATGGGAAGAGAGCACAGCTCAAAAAGTTAATTGACAGTATATCTTTAGCATTAGAAAATAAGTATATAGATATAGCAGATTTATATAATATCCAATGTGCAGAAGAAGTACATGATCATGAAATTGCAGCATTAAGAAATTACTTAAATCATATTGAGGCTTATTATGCACAAATAGAAACTAAAATAAGTGAACAGACAAAAGAAAAAATGACTATTGAAAAAGAGTGTCATTTAATTCATTATATGAGTGCTGTGGCATAGAAAGGTGGCGAACCATGACCCATAAATATATATCAACAGAATTGTTGATAGTTTTTACAGCATTAATGATTATTGCTAATTTTTATTATATATTCTTTGAAAAGATAGGGTTCCTACTCGTTTTACTATTAGGATGCGTGCTAGTTTATGTAGGATATATATATTTTCATAAAGTGAGGGGCTTGCTTGCATTTTGGATTGGTGCACTATTAATCGCTTTCACTTTATTGTCTAATAAATATACGATTATCATTTTATTTATATTTTTATTATTGCTAATTGTTAGATACTTAATTTTTAAATTCAAACCATTAAAAGTAACGGCAACAGAAGAGGAAGTGTCATCTCCAGCATTCATTAAACAGAAATGGTTTGGAGAACAACGAACACCTGTCTATGTATATAAATGGGAAGATGTCCAAATTCAACATGGAATTGGTGACATTCATATTGATTTAACAAAAGCAGCAAATATCAAAGATAATAATACTATTGTTGTTAGACATATATTAGGTAAGGTACAAGTGATCGTACCATTAAATTATAATATCAATATACATGCAGCTGCATTTTATGGATCAGCATATGTTAATGAAAAATCATATAAAATAGAGAATAATAATATACATGTTGAAGAGAAAACTAAAGAAGAAAATTACACTGTCAATGTCTACGTATCAACATTTATTGGAGACGTAGAGGTGATTTATAGATGAATCACTATATAAGAGCAATAGGCTCTATGCTCATTTTAACGTATAGTATGTTAACCGCATTTTTATTTATTGATAAAGTATTTGTTAACATCATCTATTTTCAAGGTATGTTCTATACACAGATTTTTGGCATACCTGTATTCTTATTTTTAAATATCATAGTGATATTATTATGTATCATTGTAGGCTCTGTTTTAGCTTATAAAATTAATCAACAGAATGACTGGATTAATTCTCAAATAGAACGATCTATTGAAGGTGAAACAGTTGGTATCAATGACCAAAATATAGAATTATATAGTGAAACACTGGAAATATATCATACACTTGTACCATTAAATCAGGAATTACATCGATTAAGAATGAAAACACAAAACTTAACTAATGAAAACTACAACATGAACGATGTAAAAGTTAAAAAGATTATTGAAGACGAAAGACAACGTCTAGCTAGAGAATTACATGACTCAGTAAGTCAACAATTATTCGCTGCGAGTATGATGTTATCAGCGATTAAAGAAACTAAATTAGAACCCCCATTAGACCAACAAATTCCAGTTTTAGAGAAAATGGTACAAGATTCACAACTTGAAATGAGAGCTTTATTATTACATTTACGACCTCTAGGGTTGAAAGATAAGTCCTTAGGTGAAGGAATTAAAGATTTAGTTATAGATCTTCAAAAGAAAGTTCCGATGAAAGTTGTACATGAAATACAAGAATTTAAAGTTCCTAAAGGTATCGAAGATCATTTATTTAGAATTACTCAAGAAGCTATTTCAAATACATTAAGACATTCTAATGGCACTAGAGTGACGGTTGAACTATTTAATAAGCAAGATTATTTATTATTACGTATACAAGATAATGGTAAAGGCTTTAATGTAGATGAAAAATTGGAACAAAGCTATGGTTTAAAAAATATGAGAGAACGTGCATTAGAAATTGGTGCTACATTCCATATCGTTTCGTTACCTGATTCCGGAACACGTATAGAAGTTAAAGCCCCATTGAACAAGGAGGATTCTTATGGCGATTAAAGTATTATTTGTAGATGACCATGAAATGGTTAGGATAGGGATATCAAGTTATTTATCAACACAATCCGACATTGAAGTAGTAGGTGAAGGAGAATCTGGTAAAGATGCAATAGCTAAAGCGCATGAATTGCAACCCGATTTAATATTGATGGATTTACTAATGGATGATATGGATGGTGTAGAAGCTACAACAGAAATAAAAAAAGATTTACCACAAATTAAAGTAGTTATGTTAACAAGTTTTATTGAAGATAAAGAAGTTTATCGTGCTTTAGATGCAGGTGTAGATAGTTATATTTTAAAAACAACTAGTGCAAGTGATATAGCTGAAGCGGTTCGTAAAACTTATAATGGTGAATCTGTTTTTGAACCAGAAGTATTAGTGAAAATGCGAAATAGAATGAAAAAACGTGCAGAATTATATGAAATGTTAACAGAAAGAGAAATGGAAATCTTATTATTAATTGCAAAAGGTTATTCCAATCAGGAAATTGCCAGTGCTTCACATATTACAATTAAAACTGTTAAAACACATGTTAGTAATATATTAAGTAAATTAGAAGTACAAGATAGAACACAAGCTGTAATTTATGCATTTCAACATAATCTTATCCAATAAAGATAGTTATTACATGATATAAAATTTTACAAACAAATAGGCCAAGCGGTTGATGAACATCAATCCGTCTTGGCCTTTAATATATAATAATTAAGAATTTTTATCTTCTTCTGAATCATTATTTTTAAATTTATCTACAATTTTATCTTTAATTGTACTTTGATCTTCTTGGTACTTATCTTTAGCATCTTTATCGATATTATAATCTTCTTGTGAACCTAATTCACGGTTATCATTATATTCATAAGTTGTATCTTCATTATAATGATTTTGGTTATTATCATCATGTTTTAAAGCAGCTTCTTCAGGTGTTTCGCCTTTAATTACATTACGTTGATGAATGATAGAATTAATTTCTGCTCCAATGATAATAATAAAGCTTGTTAAGTATAACCAGATCAGTAAAATAATAATACCAGCGATACTACCATAAGTTTTAGAATAATTACCAAAGTTAGAAATATACCATCCAAATGCAAATGAACCTAGTAACCAAATGACTGATGTAAATATTGCACCTGGTAATACTGAACGAAATTTAGTTTTAACATTAGGTGCTACCGAATACAATACTATAAATAATAGTAAAATAATGATTAGAGGTAATACCACTCTAAGTAAAGTAAATATCCATTTAATTTGTGAGTCTAAACCTAATGGACCGAATAAATAATGACTAATAGCAGAACCAAGGGTAGGTAAAGCCATAGCTATTAAAAATACAAATCCCATTACAATAGTAAATACAACACTTAAAAGCTTAAGTAAAATACCATTTCGGCTATCTTCAACATCGTAAGCAACGTTAAATGAATTCATAATGGCAGTCATACCATTTGATGCAGACCATATTGCTAAGATCAGACCGACAGATAGTAAGCCGCCACTTGAATTTTTAGTAACATCGCCTATAACACTTTTAATAATTGATGATGTTTCTGATGGTGCACTACTTAACATATCAGTAATACGACTTTGATCGATATTAAAAACTGGTAATAAAGTCAATAAGAAAATGAGCATAGGGAACATAGCAAGAACAAAGTGATATGTCATTTGAGCTGCTAAACCTGATGCATCGTCCTTACCAATTCTATATACCAAATAAGAGAAAAAGTTCGAATCTTTAGTATACTTTGCAGGTTTGTTTAATCTTGAAAGGAAGAATACCTGATTCTTCTTTTTTGGTGTCTTAGATTGAAATTCTTGAGGTTCAATGTATGTACGATCGACTTTAATTTTGTTATCACTATTTTGTTGATCTTTGTTATCTTCATATTCTTTAGCAGAATTAAGGAAGTTGGAACTTGTTTTTTCTTTCTTTGACATAACAATCTCCTTTAATAATTTGAATATTATATTTAAACACATTTTAATTTAATTAAAATTGTAAAGAAAGGGAGTGAGATGAAGTTGAGTTAATTTTTGGTTATTGGAGACTAATTTTAGTTACCAATAAGCTAAAAATCATTTAATAGCTCAACCTCTAAACTCACCCCCGTTTCAATGGAGTGGGATAACAGTTATTGAATATCTTCACTCTATTTGAATAGTTAATTAAGAAATAGTGATTTATTATTACAAAATTCTAATTCATAATTCATCTAATAATTAACTATTATTTTCCAATACGCTCATTTTTTCTATTAACAAAAGTATCTTTTGCATCTTTAATAGAACGTTCTAACTCTGGGTTATTACGACGAATTTCTTCGATAACATCTTTCCAGTACATAACTTCATCTTTAATGCTACTTACTTTAGAAGGTTTTTGAGATTTTTTACCTTCTTTAACATTTAAGAATGATTGTTTTAAAGAATTACGAGTTGATTTATCAGCTAATGTTGCTACGCCACCGATAACAGCGCCTAATAATACTCCAGGAATGAATTTGTTTTCCATAATTTTACCCCTCTTTCAAATTTGCATCTTTGACGATGTAATCAATTAAATTATCACATGATGATTGTACCATTTTATAAACACCTTCGAAATTGTTAGTGTAATATGGATCAGGTACATCACTTTCTTTCATATTACTAAATTCTAGTAATTTGAACAATTGTCCTTTTATGCTAGGATTAATTGCTTTAATATTTTCTACATTACTTTGATCCATTGCAATAATATAGTCAAAATCATCTGTTGGTTCAAAAAGTTCACTAATCATACCATCAAATGGAATGCCGTGTGTATTTAAAATCTTTTGAGTCCCTTCGTGAGGGGGCTCACCTAAATTCCATTTTCCAGTGCCACGAGAGTGAACTTTAACACCAGTTATACCTCTGTCTTGTAGTCTTTGTCTCATGATTGCTTCAGCCATTGGAGAACGGCAGATATTACCAAGACATACGAAAGCTACGTCTACCATATTAATTCCTCCAAACTATGTAATTATATCCCCATTTTACTGGTTCTTCAAACAATTAGAAAGCAAATTTTTTCAAATTCTATTAATGTTCCATAAATTATGTTAGTTTGATAGAATACTAAGGTAAAGAGGTGAGAAGTTTGGCAACTACAAATGAAGAAATGATTACCGAAATAAGACAAAAGTTAAATATAGTTAATAAAGCGCTTATTGATCCTGATAAATTTAAAGATGCTGATCAAAATGAAATTAAAGAAATACATCAATTTGTAACTTCAAAAGATTCATTTTCACCTAGCGAAGTGACTGCTATTGCAGATGCACTAGGAGAATTAAGACAATAAAGGGGGAGTCTAAATGAGTAACTACCAAGGAAAATTGAAACAGTATGCCAAACTACTAGTTAAAGTAGGCATGAATGTTCAAGAAAAACAGCCAGTATTTATACGCTCATCTGTCGAAGCTTTAGAATTAACTCATCTAGTTGTAGAAGAGTCATATAAAGCTGGTGCATCAGATGTAAGAGTCGATTATTCAGACCCAAAATTAAAACGTATGAAATTTGAATACGAAACTGTAGACCATTTTGAGAATAATGAAGTTAAATCTTATGATGTTAATGCACGTATGGATTATGTAGAAAGAGGCGCTGCAAACCTTGCAATATTAACTGAAGACCCAGATTTATTAAATGGTATTGATTCTAATAAATTGAAAGCATTTCAATTGCAATATTCCAAAGGTTATAAAGGATATATGGAAGCAAGCCAAAAAAATCAATTTCCTTGGGTGGTTGCAGCATTTCCATCAAAAGCATGGGCTCAAAGAGTATACCCTGATAAATCAGTAGAAGAAGCTTATGAAACATTTATAGAAGAAGTGTTTGATATAGTAAGAGTAGATGGTAATGACCCTGTAGAAAATTGGAAAATACATGTAAGTAATTTAAGTAAACATGCTAAAAGAATGCAAGATAAACAATATAAAGCGTTACATTATATTTCTGAAGGTACAGATTTAGTTGTAGGGTTACCACAGGGACATATATGGGAAGATGCTACTAGCTATGTAAATGGAAAGCAACAAGCATTTATTGCTAATATCCCTACAGAAGAAGTGTTCACAGCGCCAGATAGAAATAATGTAAATGGTTATGTAACAAATAAATTACCATTAAGCTTTAACGGTAATATCATTGACGGTTTCACTTTAACATTTAAAGATGGAGTTGTTGTTGATTTTAAAGCAGAAAAGGGCGAAGATGTCTTAAAAGATTTATTAAATACAGATGAAGGTGCACGTAGATTGGGAGAAGTAGCACTAGTACCAGATGATTCTCCAATTTCAAATAGAAACACTATTTTTTATAATACGTTATTTGATGAAAATGCATCCTGTCATCTAGCGTTAGGATCTGCTTACGGTTTCAACATTAAAGGTGGAACTGAAATGACAACTGAAGAAAAAATTGCAAGTGGTTTAAATGATTCAAATGTTCATGAAGATTTCATGATAGGTAGTGCTGATTTAACCATTTATGGTATTTTAGAAGATGGCTCAAAAGAACTCGTTTTCGAAAACGGAAATTGGGCAAAATAAGTCGTAAATACCAAGTACAGTAGGGAAATTTCATAGAGAGATAGGAAGATATGAATGACTAAAGAACAAGTAAATAAAAAAGCAATGTCTGAATCTAAAAGTATTAAAACAAGTCAAGTGTATCCACAAGATACTAATCATCTTCATACGATGTTTGGCGGTATTTTAATGGCAAATGTAGATGAAATTGCAGCAATTACTGCTGTGAAACATGCTGGTAATTCAGTAGTAACTGCCTCAACAGATTCAGTAGATTTCTTATTACCAATCAAGAATGGGGACATCCTTTCATACGAAGCAATGGTTTCTTATACGGGTAGTAGTTCAATGGAAATTTGTGTGCAAATTATTATTGAAGATGTCTTTGAAGGAGAACGTAAATTAGCTGCACTTAGCTTTTTAACCTTTGTAGCTTTAGATGAGAATGGTAAACCTGTACGCGTTCCTCAAGTTTATCCAGAAGATAAAGTTGAAAAATGGTTCCATGAAACAGCTCCTCAACGTGTCGCTCGTCGCAAAGAACGACGTGATGAAAGTAAAAACACTATTGAGTATTTATCTAAAATTCAACATATTGAAAATTAGATAAAAGCTTATTTAGAATTGCATATAAATAGACCTAATGAAACTATAAATTTTTCATTAGGTCTTTTTAGTTTGCTAAGCATTATGATTATAAATTATGAAAAGATATGTTTTGCATGCATTTCAATTTCTTTTTGGCGGAAATCAGTATCAGGGTAATACATATTTTTCACTAACACATTTGGTCCCAGACAATGATATTCAGAACAATGACAATTTAAAGATTGGGCTAAATCAGAAGTGAGCCATTGATTAAATACATCTGTTAATCTGTCTTTTTGTATGTTTGAAATAGTACCATTTTCATCTCCGAAATCAGTAACAATGACATTACCTGTAAATACATTTACATTTAAACGACTACGCCCATCAGGGTCATTTCTCATTGTGACATTTTTTGCATCTCTTAAACGTTGTAATAATTGTTGATCGTTTTCATCATTAATACATGGATAAATAGGTAATGTACCAAATAACATCCAAGTATCCTGGTCACGTATATCTAATAAATGATGTATCGCTTCTTTCATTTCTTTTAAAGATAAGACATTTAAAGAGCTTGCAAAATCAGCTGGATACATAGGGTGTACTTCATGTCGACTACACTTCATATCATTAACAATTTCATTATGAATTTTATCCAAGTAAGGTAATGTGCTTTGATTGAGCATTGTTTCAGCAGATACAAACATTCCTTGTTCAGAAAGAGTACTTGCATTGTCTAACATTTGCTCGTATAGTTTTAATTTTGCTTTAATTGGCGGTTGCTTTTTCATAGCTCCAAAGCCGACATCTGTGAATTCTTGAATGGTTCCCCAGTTATGTGAAATATGCATAACATCTATATATTCTGCAATATCAAGATATCGGTCTTGTGGTAACGTTAAATTAGAGTTCATTTGTACATATATCCCACGTTGATGTGCATATTTTAATAGTGGTTTCACTACATTTTTAATAGACTTTTTCGAAAACATAGGTTCGCCACCTGTTATAGACAATGTACGTAAATTTGGAATTTCATCTAAACGGCGATATATAATATCCATTGGTAAAGGATCTGGATCTTTAGTTTGTAAAGTGTAACCAACAGCACAATGACTGCATCTCATATTACATAAATTGGTTGTTGTAAATTCGATATTACTTAAAGTGAGTTGGCCATTATCAATGACATCGTTATAAGCTTCCCAAGGATCATTGTGTATTGAAATAGGTTTTTTATTTGTTATTATCATTAAAACTTCTCCTAAAAAGAGTGTGACAAAGAGGAGTTGTGAACATATATACTAGTTAAAATTTTTCAATATATCCATATTATAAATACTATGTTTCACGTTTCCTCAAAACCTGTGTCAGCTCTTTAAAATTTGTAAAAAGTACAGTAAACATTATTAAGATTATATCTCTTTTTGTCAAATTCTGTTAGGATAAATATAACAAAAATAAATTTCAAAGGAGCTCTATTTTAAATGAGTGAACAACAAACTATAGAACAAATCAAAACGAGATTAAACAAATTTATCGAGGATATTGATCATGTAAACCCTGATGAAGTGCGTGTTGAAGACATTGATGAATGGATTGGTTTACTAGATCAATTAGAAGAAAAAGTAAAACAAGTTTCCAAATAATTCACTAATCATAATTAATGACACTTTAGTGACGATTAAAAAATTTAGTACAAGATGTTTAACTTTAAACTTAAACGTGAATACAATAAATATAATCGCACAATAGAAAGGTGATCATATTATGAGTAAAAAAGTAGCAGTTCTATTAGGAAATGAATTTGAAGATATAGAATTTACAAGTCCGAAAGAGGCATTAGAAAATGCTGGATTTGAAACAGTAGTTATTGGCACTAATGCTAACGAAGAAGTCGTTGGTAAACACGGTGAAAAAGCAACTGTTCAAGTTGGTATCGGCGAAGCAAAACCAGAAGATTATGACGCTGTTCTAATTCCTGGTGGATTTGCACCAGACCATTTACGTGGTGATGCAGAAGGTAGATTTGGTACATTCGCTAAATACTTCACTTCTAATGATGTTCCAGCATTTGCAATTTGCCATGGACCACAAGTATTAATTGATACTGATGACTTAAAAGGTCGTACATTAACTGCAGTATTAAATGTACGTAAAGACTTATCTAATGCTGGTGCGCACGTTGTAGACGAATCAGTAGTTGTTGATAACAATATCGTTACAAGTCGTACACCAGATGATTTAGATGATTTCAATAGAGAAATCGTAAAACAATTAGAAGACTAATGATTGTTTAGTATAAAACATTAAATCTAAAGGCTTATTGATTTAGTTCAATAAGTCTTTTTTATTTGTAAAAGTTGATATGGAAGTAATAAATGAGTGAATTGTATATATTAAATAATAGTCAAATATGTACACCTTGGGACTGATTTTTACTATAAACTATAGCTAATGGTTTCAACTACTGGTAAACTCACATTATAACAGTGAGTTTGAGTAAAGGAGTAAATGCATGAAAAGAAGCGACAGATATGCACAATCTAATGAATTCCCTCAACGAGATATGCGTGAACCTCACTATAATACTTATTATCAACCAATAGGGAAACCACCTAAAAAAAAGAAAAGTAAACGTATCTTTTTAAAAATACTTATTACATTAGCGATTATATTAGTATTATTCTTAGGATTAATGTTTTTTTTATCATCGAGAGCTAATGTAGACGATTTAAAATCGATTGAAAATAAAAGTGATTATGTTTCGGCAGATCAAATGCCAAAATATGTCAGAGGTGCTTTTATTTCATTAGAAGATGAAAGATTTTATAAACACCATGGCTTTGATTTTAAAGGAACAACAAGAGCTTTATTTTCTACTTTGAGTGATCATGATGTTCAAGGTGGTAGTACAATAACACAACAAGTTGTTAAAAATTATTATTATGATAACGAACGTTCTTTCACAAGAAAAGTAAAAGAACTGTTTGTAGCACATAAAGTAGAGAAACAATATGATAAAAATCAAATACTTAGTTTTTATTTAAATAATATATATTTTGGAGATAATCAATATACAGTTGAAGGTGCAGCAAATCATTACTTCGGCGCAACAACTAATAAAAACAATCAAAATTTGAATACAATTAGTGTATTACAAAGCGCAATTTTAGCAAGCAAAGTTAATGCGCCAAGTGTATATAATATTGATGACATGTCAGATAACTTTACGAATAGAGTTAAAACCAATTTAGAAAAAATGAAACAACTTGATTATATATCCGATGACCAATATGAGGAAGCAATGGCCCAACTAGGTCAATAACAATTACCCTATCATATGCAATGTTAGTACGAATAAATTACAGTAACTATGTAATGTTGAACATTGTAAATATGATAGGGGTTTTATTTTTTATAAAGCGTGACTTTATTGCTAATGATTGAACTATGTCATAATATGATATATACAATGTTTATGAGGAGGTGTATCATGCCTAAAATCACTAAATTAGAAGTACAAAAGAAGAACAAAGAACGTTTTAATCTATATCTCGATAATCAATTTGAGATGGGGATAGATATTGATACACTTGTTAAATTTAATTTAAAGAAAGATCAAGTACTAGAAGCCGCAGAAATGGAGCAGATTCAAAAATATGACCATTATCGAAGAGGTTTAAATATAGCAATTCAATATCTTTCATTTAGAAAGCGTACTGAAAGAGAAGTACGTCAACATTTAATAAAAAATGACATTTCTGAAGAAGCGCTGCAACAAGTGATAGATTATTGTTACCAAGAAAAATTAATAGATCATTATGATTATGCTGAAAGTTTGAAAAACACTATGATCAATACAACGGATAAGGGACCTGAAACTTATAAACAAAAATTGTATCAAGCTGGTATTGAAACTAATATTATAGATGAATATACTGCTCTATACATAGAACAACAACCAATGGAAGATATCATCAAAGTAGCGAGTAAAGTAATTAAAACTAAAAAAGGTCCAACTTCAAAAGTTAAACAAAAAACAATGACTGCTTTAATGCAAAAAGGATTTACGATAGAAAAAATCAAACAAGCCATGGATGAACTTGATTTTTCACAGGACGAAGAACAACTTGACGATATGTTACAAACTGATTTAGAAAAAACATATCAAAAGCATCAAAGAAAATATGAAGGGCAACAACTAGTAAGAAAAACGATAGAAACGCTTATGAGAAAAGGCTATAAATATGATAAAATTAAATCTAAATTAGAAGAAAGTGGTATCGAAAATGGAACAGAAGAAATTGAGTGAAATGTCTGAGCCAGAATTAAGACATGAAATACAAACTTATAAAGAAAAAATGAGAAAAGCAGAAATGAACGGTATTTTGAATGAATATGACGTTTATCAAAGTAAAGTAATTGTAGCTGAAAGTTATTTAGTTGATCGTAATAAAATTGAATTAGGCAGAATCTATCAATTAAATGATGGCAGTGATCAATATTTTAAAGTGGAAAGATTAAAAGGTATATTCGCTTGGGGATTTAGAATTAAAAGTAGCGAACCCGAAGAAGGTTTACCAATTGCATTATTAAAATTATAGAAGGATGAAAAGAAATGGGAAGTTCAATCGTTTTAAAGTTACTTAAAGTTACTCATTATTATAGAAATAAAAAAACTAAAAAATGGTACTTACCTTTTGGATACGCCGCTGAAGATATTGATTTAAATAATGTCTCACTACATATTTATCAAGGTGAGGCCTTAGGTATTATCGGTGAACCAGGTTCTTCTAAAAAATTAATAGGTAGATTATTATCAGGATCTATTCACCCTGATAAAGGAAAATTAGTTCAAAGTGATCATGTATATTATGGAGATATTGAAGACCGAAAAATTGTAAACCAAACTGTGAAAGATTACGTTAAGCACATTGTTGAACTATTTCCATATAAAGTCTCTGATTATAAATACGATCAAGTCATTCAATATGCCCATTTAGATGAAAAACAACTCGTTTCACAATTAACCAAACAAGAATTTGCTCAGTTACTACTAAGTATAGCCAGATCATCTAAATCAAATATCATTATTTTGAATCATGTTCTTCAATATTTAGATGAATCTTTTACAAATCGAGCGATAGAGCTATCAAATGATTATATCAATCATAACCAAACGATTGTTTTTATTGATGATGACGTTGATAAAATAGAACAAGTGAGTAACTATATTACTTGGGTCTCACACGGACAGATTCGTATGGAAGGGTCTCTTAAACAAGTAATTCCTGTATTTAAAGATCATGAAAGAGACCGAAAAAGTATTGAATCAAAAGAAGAACTTTCATCATTTGATCTTGATTGGAAAAAAAGTCGAACAAGAATGCCTGAGATGACTTATAATTTTAAAAGAATTGAACGATATAATCATGCCAAACCACCAATATTTTTGGTAAGATTTTGGACTTTAATGACCAGTTTTCTAATTGGATTAGCACTTATGGGTATTCTTTTATTTAATAATTTAGGAATAATAAATATCTCAGCGGGGAATCAAACTCCACTTCAAACACAAACTAAAGATACATATGAAAATAAATTAGCTTATGGAATAGCATTAAAAGGAAGCGTTAAAATTTCAGGTTCAAATAATCTAACCTTACCTAAATATAGTGTCGTTACTATTGATGGAGAAAATAGTAAAAATTATCGATTAAATGAAAGTGGAAAAAGTTATACCGTAGCTAAAAGTAAACTAGAATATTTTAATCCAGCTGGTTTGTATGAAAAGCATAGTTTCAAAACTTTATCTCCATATATTAAATCCAACTATAGTAAGTATGTAGAATACTTCAATAGTCATTTACACAAAGACCACGATACAGTAAAAAAATCACTAGTCCCTGAAGAAGATAATCGTTTTGTTGCTGACGTGACTTCTCAACCGATTAAGATGATTTTTAATGATGATAATCAGTTAAACGGTTTTGTGATGCCTATTGTTAATAAAAGTGAATTGAAAGATAAATTCAACATTAATAAAGATGTTTGGATTTGTAAATCTGGTGATGGATACTTTATTGCCGATATGAAAGATAATAAGTGGATATATATTGAATTGTAGGTGTAAGTATGATCGATAGTATAATTATTTATTTTAAAAATTTACCACACGTTTTAAATTATTCTTTGAAACATGTTAAAAACTTATGGAAATGGTTTACGGTAAGTTTTATAGTTGGATTAGTCTTAATATTTGCGATAGAAATATTTTTCAAGGTGACAAACGCAACAGAAATGATACAAGGTGTATGGTTATATAGACTTTTAACTTTGTTAGGATTTGGGTACATCGTCCTCAGCTTATTTTTATGTTATAAAATATACGCTAAAGATTATATGATTACTAAATCGTTTAAAATATCCCCAGTAACACCCATAGTAGTTACTACAATTGTTGGAGGTATTTTACTATTTGTACTTATGACAATTATTGCAATATGGAAACCAATTAATTTTGAAAGTTCATTACTAGCTACAATATATTTTATGTTAGTAACAATAGTGTTAAATTGTTTACTATCAGTGTTATTTGGTTTAGTAAAAATCTTAAATCATAAAGCGGATATATATTTTTATATATTTTGTGTTATAGAATTTATTTTAGTACCAATTATTTATGTTCCTAAAACACATTTGACAATGATTGGACATGTATTGATGTTAAATCCATTTTATTATGTAACTAATGGTTTAGCACAATCAGTGTTGTTTGGCAGAATAAGTCTAGCTAATATACCTTATCATTTATATATACTATGTTTCATCTTGATGTTATGTTTAATTAATTTTGCGTTATCTCGTTTTGTATCTCATGCTAAATATAGAAATAAAAATAAAAATACACAATCAACTATTCAATCTAATCATTTTTCAAGTAATGCTAATCATATAAAAGATAGTGACAATAGTGAAATTGATAAAAATAATAATTAAAATATAAAAAGCCAAGGTATAGGACTCATGTATTTTGCATATCCATCAAGTTAACTTAAGCAGTTTACTTTTAAGGATTACATTATTACATGTCCTTGAACCTTGGCTATTATTATTTTGCGAATAATTTACGTTGTAATTTGTCTTCACTAAATACCCAACCAATATAAGAATGATCTATTTCATTTTGAGATGTTAGATGGGCAATAGCAACAAATGCATAATGATCATTATTTAAATATCTTAAATCCATTAATCGAATTTCTGTAGAACCATCATCTAATGGCGTTGTTTGCCAACGATATATAGAAGAAAAGTTTAAAAATGTTCTTATATCTTTATTACTTTTAACTTTCCATAATAATGAGTCGATAGATAAATGTTGACGTTTAACTTTATCACTAAAAACAATATTTCGACCATGTGATCTACCAACATAATCATGTTCGTCTGTTTGAATAGCAATACGCCATTCCATAAATTTCATTGTAGGAATTACAAATACTTTTACAGGGTTATGCTCTTGTTTAATTTGCTTTAATGCTTGTTTCTTTAAGAAAGATTGCATTTTAAATCGGATTATATAATAAATGATTAAAATACCGATTATTGGAAAGAATGCCAAATAAGGATGTACCCCTAATACCCATAACACCACGCCTATACATAATATAATGAATATAATTGGATCAAACGTGTTAATAACGCCGAGTTGTATCCATTTATTAGTAATTGGTCTTAAAGCTTGTGTTCCATATGAGTTGAAAATATCAACAAACACATGTAAAAAAACTGCTAATTGTGCCCACATCCATATATGTAATGGGGATGTGTGGTTGAATATAACAAATATTAAAAATGTAATTAATATTGGCCATAATATAGTGAATGGAATAGAGTGCGTAATGCCTCTATGATGGGAAATATAAGTTGAATTATCTTTTAATTTTAAAACCGTATCCCCATCAGGTATAAGGGAACCTGCAATCAGTGTTGTGGCACTTGCCGCGAATGTGCCTGACATCGCTGGATCTTGAGTTGCAAGTGCAGTAAGTCCAACTCCAATAACAATGTGCGTGGCTGTGTCCATTTATGTTCACTCTTTTCATCTTAATTTATAATATATTATAATCTAAAAGTTAGAATAACAAAATCAACTCACATTAATAATGTGTTATTCTTATTTATCATGTAAGTAAAATATCCATTAAAATCAAATTGAAACATTAAATCATTGTTCAGGAAGGGAAATATATGTATTTAGAAGAAAATTTCAAAGATAATATTGTACATTGGTTTAATAACAATCAACGTTCAATGCCTTGGAGAGAGACTACTAATCCTTATTATATATGGTTAAGTGAAGTTATGTTACAACAAACACAAGTCAAAACAGTTATAGATTATTATGATAGATTCACTCATCGTTTTCCTACAATAGCCGATTTGAGTGAAGCAAATGAGGATGAGGTACTCAAATATTGGGAAGGACTTGGTTATTATAGCCGAGCAAGAAACTTTCATCATGCAGTCAAAGAAGTACAATGTGATTATAATGGAATAGTCCCATCTGATCCTGAAAATTTTAAATCTTTAAAAGGTGTCGGACCATATACTCAAGCAGCAGTAATGAGTATTGCATTTGACCATCCACTTCCTACAGTTGATGGTAATGTTTTTAGAGTTTGGTCAAGATTAAATAACGATAGTAGTGATATAAAGCTCCAATCTACACGTAAAACATTTGAACAACAGTTATTACCTTATGTTCATGATGAAGCTGGAACGTTTAACCAATCAATGATGGAATTAGGTGCGCTTATCTGTACACCTAAAAACCCACTTTGTATGTTTTGTCCAGTTCAAGAAAATTGTGAAGCCTTTGATAAAGGAACAGTATTAGATTTACCAGTTAAAACCAAAAATATTAAAAAGAAAACCATTGAACAAAGTGTCTTTTTAATTCGAAATCATAAAGGACAATATTTATTAGAAAAAAGACAGGAAAGGTTATTGAATGGTATGTGGGAATTTCCAATGTTTGAAGCCTCTAATGCTATTTCAGAAATATCTCATAAACTAAAACATGACATAGAACCTTTACCAGAACATATATTTAAATTAAAACATCAATTTACACACTTAACT
This sequence comes from Staphylococcus sp. HMSC13A10, assembly GCF_001808005.1. Taxonomy (NCBI): domain Bacteria; kingdom Bacillati; phylum Bacillota; class Bacilli; order Caryophanales; family Staphylococcaceae; genus Staphylococcus; species Staphylococcus sp. HMSC13A10. The sequence continues at coordinate 103,381 of NZ_KV791851.1, forward strand.
TGGAATATTAAAGTCTATAGTGTGCCTGAAACTATAGATATAAATGAAAAGGATTTACCTGATAATATGGTTTGGTTTGATTTATCTAATCGAGATGATTATTCATTTCCAGTATCAATGGATAAAATATATCAATTTATTGAAGGATAGGTTTCTTTAAAACAAAAATAATAATAAATCATTTTACTTATTTATAATCCAATAAAATCTAACTATTACTTAAATTTAATGACGTGAAAGTACAGAAGTAGTTTGAAAATATGATATAATCTAAATGGTTAAAAAGTATAAAGGTGGTGTGGAGTATGGTAAAAGAATCCATACCTAAAGAAGGACAAGACATCAAAATTCAAAGTTATAAACATGATGGAAATATTCATCGCGTTTGGTCTGAAACAACCATTTTAAAAGGTACAGATCATGTGATTATTGGTGGGAATGATCACACGTTAGTAACAGAAAGTGATGGTCGCACTTGGATTACAAGAGAACCAGCTATTGTCTATTTTCATTCTGAATATTGGTTTAATGTGATTTGTATGTTTCGTGAAGATGGTGTTTATTATTATTGTAATTTATCTTCACCATTTGTTTGTGATGAAGAAGCCTTAAAATACATCGACTATGATTTGGATATTAAAGTTTATCCTAATGGGAAATACCATTTATTAGATGAAGATGAGTATGAGCAACATATGAATCAAATGAATTATCCTCACGATATAGATGTTATTTTAAGAAGAAGTGTAGATATTTTACAACAGTGGATAGAACAGAAAAAAGGGCCTTTCGCTCCTGATTTTATCAAAGTTTGGAAAGAGCGATATAAAAAAATTAGGGATTATTAAGCAAATTAGATGTAAAACGATATGAGATGGTTTATATTATTCAATGTTGCATTGATTTAATTAAATAAACATTGATAGTTTAGATAAAACAATCTCTATTAACTAAAATTATATTTGTTAATCGTATCAATCAGAGGTTGAGATATGTTAGTCAATTGTTGCGGAATAATTTAATTAATTATTAGCTTATGTATACTAATGATTAATTGAAATGATATTCCAAGGCGATTCATCATATCCAACCTCTGTTCAAATTTAAAAAGATCAATTTAAAAAATATTATATGGGGGGATTAAAATAATGATTAAACGATATTTAAAGTTTGTTAAACCATATAAATATCGTATTATTGCTACTATTATAGTTGGTATTATTAAATTTGGTATACCAATGTTAATTCCATTGCTTATTAAATATGCAATAGATGGTGTTATCAATAATCATTCACTTAGTGATAGCGAAAAATACTCACACCTAGCCATAGTTATAGGTATTGCCCTATTTATCTTTTTAATTGTTAGACCGCCAATTGAATTTATAAGACAATATCTAGCTCAATGGACAAGTAATAAAATATTATATGATATAAGAAAGCAACTTTATAATCACTTACAAGCATTGAGTGCACGTTTCTATGCTAATAACCAAGTAGGGCAAGTTATTTCACGAGTGATTAATGATGTGGAACAAACAAAAGATTTTATTTTAACAGGATTAATGAATATTTGGCTTGATTGCATAACAATAATAATAGCATTAACAATTATGTTCTTCCTTGATGTTAAACTGACTTTTGCTGCATTATTTATTTTCCCATTCTATATCTTAACGGTTTATTTCTTCTTTGGACGTTTAAGAAAATTAACAAGAGTAAGATCTCAAGCTTTAGCAGAAGTTCAAGGATTTTTACATGAACGTGTACAAGGAATGTCTGTTATTAAAAGCTTTGCAATTGAAGATAATGAAGCGGGTAATTTCGATCACCGTAATAAAAACTTTTTACAAAAAGCATTTCAACATACGAGATGGAATGCATATTCTTTTGCTGCAATTAATACTGTGACAGATATAGGCCCAATTATTGTCATTGGTGTCGGTGCTTACTTAGCAATAAGTGGTTCTATTACAGTAGGGACATTAGCTGCATTCGTTGGTTATTTAGAACAATTATTCGGTCCTTTAAGACGATTAGTATCTTCTTTTACAACATTAACTCAAAGCTTTGCGTCAATGGATCGTGTCTTCCAATTAATAGATGAAGATTATGACATAAAAAATGGTATTGGCGCTCAACCAATCGAAATTAAAAATGGTCAAATTGAATTAAAACATGTTGGGTTCAAATATAATGAAAATGAACAAGACATTTTAAAAGATATTAATTTGACTATTCATAAAGGTGAGACCGTTGCCTTCGTAGGAATGAGTGGTGGAGGTAAGTCAACACTTATTAATTTAATACCTCGGTTTTATGATGTTACAGAAGGAGAAATTCTTGTTGATAACCACAATGTTAAAGATTTCTTAACAGGTAGCCTAAGAAATCAAATTGGTTTAGTTCAACAAGATAATATCTTATTTTCCGATACGGTTAAGGAGAACATTCTACTAGGCCGACCTGATGCTTCAGACGAAGAAGTTATTGAAGCAGCTAAAATGGCTAATGCTCATGAATTTATAATGAATCTTCAAGATGGATACGACACAGAAGTTGGTGAACGTGGCGTGAAATTATCAGGTGGTCAAAAACAAAGACTATCTATTGCACGTATATTCTTAAATGATCCACCAATTTTAATCTTAGATGAAGCTACTAGTGCATTAGATTTAGAAAGTGAAGCAATTATTCAAGAAGCACTAGATGTTTTAAGTAAAGATCGTACGACGTTAATCGTAGCACATAGACTTTCAACAATTACTCATGCAGACAAAATTGTAGTTATAGAAAATGGTGAAATTGTTGAAATGGGTACACACCAACAATTAATTGATAAAAAAGGTGCTTATGAGCATTTATATAGCATACAAAATTTATAATAATAAAAAAGAGCTTAAGGCAAATGTTGAATTGCCTTAAGCTCTTTTGCTATATAGTTCTAATTAATTTATAAATAGCTTAGATTGATAATTAAATAAGTTTAAAAGCTATAAGTCAAAATCTTCATCAGCAATATCAATATCAGTATCATTGCGATGGTAAGTAAAGAAACTAATACGAAGTCTATCTAAATGTTCCAAATGATATCTATATTCTTCTATTGCTGCGATAATTTGCATAATATTAGCATAAGAATAATTAGTTTGATATGGATTTTGAATTAATTCATTTTGAAAAGCAGTCATAAGTTCTTTTTTAAGTGGGTTATCAACTTCATATTGCAATTGTGTGACTTTAAATTTAGCCTTTTTAGATAAACTTTTTAAAATTTGCTCGTGGAAAGCAATTAATGAGTCTAATTCCAATTTAATTTGTAATAACAATTGATTATTTAGTTGATGTAAATCATTTGGGTAACGTGACATTTTGTTTAATACTTCATAAGCTAATCTAGTCGTTCTTACTACTTCTTTAAATAGAATTTTCTTTCTATATTGTTCAAATATATTCTTTTTTAATAAAGGTCTTTCTTCATGATAGAAGTCGTAAATCTTTTCGAGTTTATCGATTCTAGAATTCAGTTGATCGCCATCTTGTTTAATATTATTAAATTCAGAAGTGTCATTTAATACCAATTTAAACCAAACGAAGATATCGGAGGTAATATTTACAGAATTATAATAAATTTTAGTTTCGAATTTTGGAGGTAAGAATAATAAATTTACTACTGAAGAACTTAGTACTCCAATCATAACTAAAACAAATCTGTAAAATGCAGCGACATAAAATGAACCAGAGACTTGGCCCATAATGATTAATGCTGTGACACTTGCTAATGTAGCAACATGTGCAAGATTAAATCGGAATAAAATTGCGATTAATACGATAACTGTAACACCCATAATTATAAAATTATTACTAAAGATTGTAACCATGGTAACAGCTAATAATGCGCCAATAATATTACCGATAGCTTGATCAGAAACAGTTTTAATAGACTTATAAACACTAGGTTGCATTGCGACAACTGCACTGACACCGGCTAATGCTTTTAGACCAATATTATTAGGAAGTAAAGAAGCGATAGACATAGCTAGTATGATTGCTATACCTGTTTTAAAAATCCGAGCTCCTAGTCTCAAAAAGAAGCGCTCCTTTTATTTTTATTGAATAAAATTTTAAATTCGTATTCATTATTGTTATACACTGACTAATCATAAATTTCAAGTGAATACAATAGTGTAGCTTTTGAAATATAACATTATATAACAAATCGCTAGTCAAATTATTTTAAATGAACACACAATCAGTTTAACTAAAGATATTTTTATAAAATGATAAAAGCTCCCTCAAAGTCCATTTAAAATGATTACAATGAGGGAGCAAATATGGTTAATGATATAGCACTTATTTCATTTGACTAAATGCATAGTCAGCTGCTTCTAGTGTTTTATCAATATCTTCTTCTGTATGTTCCGTAGTTAAGAACCATGCTTCAAATTTTGAAGGTGCTAAATTAATACCTTGGTTAAGCATTAATTTAAAGAATTTAGCAAATGCTTCGCCATCTGAGTTTTCGACTTGTTCATAGTGAGTAATTTTTTCATCAGTAAAGTATAACGTTAATGAACCATAAATTCGATTGATAGTTGCAGTAATATTATGTTTGTCTATTAATTTTAGTAGCCCATCTTCTAAACGTTTACCTAATTGATCTAATCTTTCATAAACACCATCTTGTTCTAATACTTCAAGTAATGCAATACCAGCTTTCATTGAGAGTGGGTTACCTGCCATTGTACCAGCTTGGTATGCAGGTCCAAGTGGAGCAACATGTTCCATAATATCTTGTCTTCCACCGTATCCACCAATTGGTAGTCCGCCACCAATGATTTTACCAAATGCAGTTAAATCTGGAATCACACCAAGTAAGTCTTGTGCTGCACCATAATGGAATCTAAATGCTGTAATGACTTCATCATAAATTACTAAACTGCCGTTATCATGTGTAATACGGTTCACTTCTTCTAAAAATCCTGGTTCCGGCATAACCATACCGAAGTTACCAACAATAGGTTCAACTAAAACGGCTGCAATTTCATCTCCCCAATGATCAATAGCTTCTTTATAAGATTCAATATCATTAAATGGTACTGTGATTACTTCTCTAGCAACGCTTTCAGGAACACCAGCTGAATCGGGGGAACCTAATTGTGAAGGACCACTACCAGCAGCAACTAATACTAGATCAGAATGGCCATGATAAGAACCAGCGAATTTAATGATTTTATTACGTTTTGTATAAGCACGAGCAACTCTAATCGTTGTCATAACAGCTTCTGTACCAGAATTAACAAATCTGATCTTTTCTAATGAAGGAATAGCTTCACGTAACTTTTTACTAAAATCGATTTCTAATTCAGTTGGTGTACCATATAGCACACCTTTAGCAGCTTGATCTTGGATAGCTTTAGTTATATGTGGATGAGCATGACCAGTAATAATTGGTCCATAAGCTTGTAAATAATCAATAAACTTATTACCATCTACATCATATAAATAAGCGCCTTTACCTTCTTTCATTACTACAGGAGCTCCACCGCCAACTGCTTTATAAGAACGAGAAGGTGAATTAACGCCACCTAATATATATTCATTAGATAATTCCTGAAGTCTTTCGCTTTCAGTAAATTTCATTTTATCAACCTCTTTTAATTTAATATTGTCGACTATTATCGTATCATAAAATTAACATAATGAAGAAATAGGTGATTAAATGTTAAAAAAAGGTGATAAGTTCCCAGAGTTTTCTCTAGAAAATCAGAATGGAGAATTAGTATCGAACGAAACAATTAAAGGACAAACGACAATACTTTACTTTTATCCAAGAGATAATACACCTACTTGTACAACAGAAGCGTGTGATTTTAGAGATAATATCGAACTTTTTAATGATTTAAACGTGAATATTTATGGTGTTAGTGGAGATTCTAAGAAAAAACATCAAAATTTCATAGAAAAACATCAGTTAAACTTTGATTTATTAGTAGATGAAGATTTCTTACTTTCTAAAGAGACTGGGGTTTATCAACTGAAAAAATCATTTGGGAAAGAAAGTATGGGAATAGTTCGTACAACATTTGTTATAGATGAAAAAGGAATTATAAAAGATATTATCGAGAAAGTTAAGGTTAAAACACAGATTGATGAGTTAAAAAATATATTGGAGTGATAATCTATGAAGGTTGTAAGTCTGTTTAGATTAGGCGAATTAGAAGATGAGTTAGTAGAGAAATTCCCACAAGTAGATTTTAAGTTTATTAAAAAAGCTAAAAATATACCATTTGAAGACAGACAATCTTTAGATATATTAATAGGTTATGATGGTGAATTAGATGAATCATTTTTAAAAGATTGCCCAAATCTTAAATGGATCGCATGGTATGCGACAGGTGTTAATTCATTACCATTAGATTATTTGAAAAATCATAATATTAAACTAACTAATAGTAGGGGAGTACAAGCAAAACAACTTTCTGAATTTATCTTAGCGTTCATATTAGATGATTATAAAAAAATGAGAACATCATTTATTAACCAACAAAATAAAGTGTATGATTCTAAAATGGTAGGAAGACGATTAAGTGGGGACAAAGTATTATTTTTAGGTACTGGTGCGATTGCAAGTCGTGCTGCAAAGTTAGCCAAAGCATTTGATATGCAGGTAATTGGTTTGAGTAACTCCGGAAAAGATAAAGAGTGGTTCGATGAAGTATATAAAATAGAAAAATTGAATGAAGTTATTGGAGAAGTTGATATTATTATCAATGCTTTACCTGAAACAAATGAAACAATTCATTTATTACAATATGATCACTTTAAACAAATGAGTAACGATGCACTTTTTATTAATGTTGGACGAGGTACTATAGTTAAAGAAACTACAATTCTAAAAGTATTGAAAGAAAACTTAATTAGACATGCTTATTTAGATGTATTTGAAAATGAACCATTAGATGAAAACAATCCATTATATGAATTAGATAATGTAACAATAACAGCACACATTACTGGTAATGATAATAATATAAATAAAGAAGTAACGGATATATTTGTGAATAACTTGAAACATTTTCTCAATAACAAAGATTTAATTGAGAATATAGTTGATTTAAATAAGGGATATTAATTAAAATACTGCAGTTATATTGACAATTTTAATTCGCAACAGTTATATTAATATTAAGTAATAATAATTATTAACTAGAAAGATGGTGAAAAAATGAGTGCGGAATTAGAATCTATAGAACATGAGCTTGAAGAATCAATTACATCATTGAGAAAAGCGGGAATCCGTATTACTCCTCAAAGACAAGCAATTATTAAATTTATGATTTCTTCAAAAACACATCCAAGTGCCGACGAAATATATCAAGCACTTTCACCAGATTTTCCTAATATAAGTGTTGCGACTATCTACAACAATTTAAGAGTATTTAAAGACATTGGCTTAGTTAAAGAACTCACATATGGTGATTCATCAAGTCGCTTTGATTTCAATACTCATAATCACTACCACATTATTTGTGAAAAGTGTGGAAAGATTGTTGATTTTCATTATCCTCAATTAGATGAGGTAGAACAACTAGCACAGCACGTAACAGAGTTCGACGTAACACATCATCGTATGGAAATTTATGGGATCTGTAAAGATTGTAAGGAAAAAGAATAATAAGTTGTTTACTTATACATTATATTCTTACACAAATAATAGTTTTAAATAAAACCATGTTTATTCTAAATAAGAATAGACATGGTTTTTATTTACTTCAACAATCTGTATAACATGAGCACTGATTAATTACGAAATTATGATGTGACAATTAGATTTATATTTTAGACGCTTATTAGGAAAGACAGATTAAAATAAAAGAGAAATCGTTAATGTTAAATAAACAAACTAGAATGTAGGGAGAATTACAAAAGATTAGTTAGATTAATATACTGTATATTAAAATAGAGAATATATGAGATTATTGTGCACTCAAACAATTAATAGTTACTATAGTGGTAAATTTAAACCAAAATAGTGTATGAAATTCGTTGACGATAAACAAATTAATTGATACTATATAAAAGTCGTCAAAATGATGTTAAGTTATTTGAAAGGTTTTATTAACTTTTTAAATGAAATATTAACAAAGTGTAATTTTGACTATTGAACTTTCAACTTAAACATTATATTATAGTTCTTGTTGAGTTATTAAACAACAATTTAATTTTAAAAAAAGAAATTAAATTTATTCTTGACTTAACAAAACGGACACGATATAATAAGATATTGTAAGTGAAAAAAACGAACATTGAAAACTGAATGACAATATGT
>NZ_KV791852.1:0-711 GCF_001808005.1 Staphylococcus sp. HMSC13A10
GTACTTTTTATTATAAATACGATTTTCAGGTTCGAATATAAATTCTAGATATTCTATTTTGCGTCCCTTCTTTGCTCTAACTTTATGTATCTTTAACGCTTTAAAAATATAACTGAGTTCGTTAATAATAGGTTTTAATACATTCTTATTAATATCGGTCATTCTATACGATGTTGGAATATCTAATCGCTCTCTAAAATCATTTATTTTTATTTTTAAATAACCTGTATGTTTAAACTGCTTAAGTATTCTAAACATGTTTTTAGAATACGTTGATTTAAGCGTCGTCATTTCTTCTAGTTCAAATTTTGTAAAATTATTCGTAATTGAATTAAGTATATGCTTTAGATTAGGAGATGTTGAAATCTCTAAATATTGTTCCTTTTTATGAATTCTATAATGATTAAACAACACAAAGCGCTCTATGATGTCATCATCTTCATACTTAATTGTCAATTCCAACATTTTTTTGTATACATCATCCAAATCTTTCACAAACCTATTAATATTACGTGTTTTAGGATTATAGTTACTTAATTCTTTTAATTCATCAAAAGTCAGATGTAACGTATAGGTGTCTTGTTCTTTTAACTTATTACACATCGCAAAAAACAAATTAATTTCTATGCTTGTGAACTTTCTTAATGGGACGAGGTTTAGATCGTTTTTGTATACAACTGTTTCACCAGACATTTTATTATCACTCCATCA
>NZ_KV791853.1:0-6980 GCF_001808005.1 Staphylococcus sp. HMSC13A10
ATTCACGCCTAAAGGCGTGAATACATTATTTTCTCTAAAAAGAAATTATCACTTGTTAATTATAATATAGTTAATATTTAGCAAGTGAAGTGTGGTTTATCATATGCAAAAATCCCACTACTGTCCAAAGCAAAGTAGGGTTTTTATTTAATATACAAAATACAAAGCATTTCTATATTGACAAAGGATAAAAATCATACTAACTTATGAATATATGAGCATATATTCATAAGTTAGTATGATTTTCTTCGAGTAACAAAACATTAATTGAAATTTTATATTTTTTAACTCTATAGTTATAAAAACAAAAATTCAAATTATAGAAAATATTTTTCATCATTAAAAAGAGGAGGGATTAAATGGAAAACGATCACAATCATAATCATACACATGGCGCGAACAAAAAGACTTTATTAATTAGTTTTATTATTATTACAAGTTACATGATTGTAGAAGGGTTAGGTGGTTTCTTTACTAACAGTCTTGCGTTAATTTCAGATGCTGGTCATATGTTAAGTGATTCTATTTCTTTAGGTATTGCTTTAATTGCATTTACTTTAGGAGCGAAGCAAGCTAATACAAATAAAACTTTTGGCTACAAAAGGTTTGAAATACTAGCAGCTGTACTTAATGGTATTACTTTGATGTTAATAGCTATCTATATTTTTTATGAAGCTATTGAGAGATTTAAAAACCCCCCTGAGGTAGCTTCTACAGGCATGTTAATTATCGCCTTGGTAGGCTTGTTTATTAATATTATTGTGGCTTGGATAATGCTGCGCGGGAGCGATGTAGAAGAAAACTTAAATATGCGTGGAGCATATTTGCATGTAATAAGCGACATGCTTGGATCTATAGGTGCAGTTATAGCAGCCCTTCTCATTATATTTTTTAGATGGGGGTGGGCGGATCCTTTAGCAAGTGTGATTGTAGCAATTTTAGTACTACGTAGCGGCTTTTATGTAACAAAATCAAGTCTTCATGTATTAATGGAGGGAGCACCAAGCAATATAAATACAAAAGACATTATTAAAACTATTAAAAAATTCAAAGAAGTTAAAAATATTCATGACTTTCATGTTTGGTCAGTAACTAGCGGATTAAACGCGTTATCTTGTCATATTGTTGTAGAAGATACAATGACCATTACTGAAAATGAGTTTTTACTTAAACGTATAGAACATGAACTCAATCATCAAAATATTCAACATGTCACAATACAGACTGAAACTTCTAACAATAATCATAGTGAAAAATTGTTTTGTATCGTGAAAGAAGAAGACAGTCAACATCATCATTAAATAAACAGCCATTATTTTTTAATAATGGCTGTTTATTTAATTATTCCAATATATTTAATATATCTTTTTTGTTATTTTCAAATCCCACGTAATATTTAAACAACTTTTTTTTACCCCAAAAAATTTTTTTATAAAAAACAAATAAGGGAACAATTCGGTTGCCTGATATTTTTTTCATTTCTTCTTCTAAGTCCAAATTTTGACTTACATCTTTATGACTATAACTAATCTCTTGAGAGTTTAAATACCTTTTTGATTCTTGGCAATCAGAGCATGTAGGTCTTGTGTAAAGCTCAAGTTGTATATTTTTATCCAAATATATCTCTCCTAATATAAGTTTTAGCATACATTTTATACAAGTGTACCTCTTAAAACAAACTATAAATATTAATTTTTTATATGAAACTTTTGTATTGACTTATACCTACTAGGGGTATAATATAGATTCCAACAAGAGATACCCCGTTAGGGTATATGAGGAGGGGTGAAATTGAACACTACTACTGTTAAAAACAATGACGCATTGCTCAATAGACTCAATAGATTAGAAGGACAAATGCGCGGTTTACAATCAATGATAGCAGAAGATAGATATTGTATAGATGTACTAGTACAAATAACAGCAATACAATCAGCCCTAAAACAAGTGGGTTTTATAGTAACTGAAGACCATATATCTAATTGTGTAAGTGAAGGTATTAAAAATGGCAACGGAGAAGAAAGTATCAAAGAATTGATGGTTGTATTAAAACAATTTTCAAAATAGGAGGAAAGAAATAATTGAGTGAAAATATTAAAAAAACCTCATTAGGTATCACAGGCATGACATGTGCAGCTTGCTCGAATAAAGTAGAAAAAAATCTAAATAAATTAGATGAAGTTAACGCTAATGTAAATCCTTCTACAGAGAAAGCTACAATTGAATATAACCCCAATGTTACATCATTAGAAGATATTGCAAATACAATTCAAAAAACAGGTTATGGAGTTTTAACCGAAAAAGTGGATCTCGATGTAATGGGAATGACGTGTGCAGCTTGTTCGAATAAAATCGAAAAAGTTTTAAATCGAATCTCAGGTGTAAATAAGGCTACAGTTAATTTAACCACAGAAAGTGCTACTGTAGAATACAACCCTGATATGACGTCTGTAGATGAATTTCAACAACGTATTAAAAACCTAGGGTATGAGGCACAACCTAAAAAAGAAGCATCAGAAAAAAGTTCCCAAAAAGAAAAACAATTAAAACGACAGTTAATTAAATTAGTTGTTTCAGCTGTTTTAGCAGCTCCATTGTTAATGACAATGTTCGTTCATTTATTTGGTATTCAAATACCACATATATTTATGAACCCGTGGTTCCAATTTGTATTAGCAACGCCTGTTCAATTTGTTATTGGTTGGCAATTTTATGTAGGCGCTTATAAAAACCTTCGTAATGGGTCAGCAAATATGGATGTTCTTGTCGCTTTAGGTACAAGCGCAGCCTTCTTTTATAGTATTTATGAATCGATTAAGTGGTTAATTAATACAAATTATGAGCCACACCTATATTTTGAAACAAGTGCTGTATTAATTACTTTAATTCTTTTCGGAAAGTATTTAGAAGCACGTGCTAAAACACAAACAACAAATGCGTTAAGTAAATTGTTGAATTTACAAGCTAAAGAAGCACGTATATTACGCAACGGTGAAGAGACTATGGTTCCTTTAAGTGAGGTAAAAGAAGGAGACTATTTAGTTATCAAACCAGGAGAAAAAATACCAGTAGATGGCAAAATAATTAAAGGTATGACTTCAATTGACGAGTCAATGTTGACAGGTGAATCTATTCCTGTTGAAAAAATGCAAAATGATAATGTTATAGGATCAACAATGAATAAAAATGGAGCAATTACTGTTGAAGCAACAAAAGTTGGTAAAGATACAGCTCTTGCCTCCATTGTTAAAGTTGTCGAAGAAGCGCAAGGTTCTAAAGCGCCAATACAAAGACTAGCAGATATTATTTCTGGATATTTTGTACCTATCGTTGTAGGTATCGCGATTTTCACATTTATTATATGGATTTCATTAGTTCAGCCGGGACAATTTGAACCAGCCTTAGTTGCTGCAATAGCAGTATTAGTTATCGCTTGTCCTTGTGCGTTAGGCTTAGCTACGCCTACTTCTATAATGGTGGGTACCGGAAAAGCTGCTGAAAATGGCATTCTATTTAAAGGTGGAGAACACATTGAAGGTACACACGCTATTAATACAGTTGTTTTAGATAAAACTGGCACTATAACAAATGGCACACCTGAAGTCACTGATTTTAGTGGAGATGATCAAACATTACAATTGTTAGCTAGTGCAGAAAAAGGTTCTGAACACCCACTAGCTGAAGCTATCGTAAGTTATGCTAAAGAAAAATCATTAGAATTTTTAGAAGTAGACCATTTTGAAGCTATACCAGGGCGCGGTATAAATGCAACAATTGATGGTAAAGAACTTTTTGTCGGAAATCGAAAACTAATGAGTGAAAAAGGAATCCAAACTAATGAAGCTGAAACAAATCTCGCTCAATTTGAAAAAGAAGGAAAAACTGCAATGCTTATAAGCGTAGATAACGAATTGAGAGGGGTTGTCGCTGTAGCTGATACAGTTAAAGATACTGCCCAACAAGCTATTCAAAAACTTCATGAATTAGGTATTGAAGTTGCTATGTTAACTGGTGATAACAAACGTACCGCACAAGCAATAGCAAAACAAGTTGGTATAGACACGATTATTGCAGAGGTTTTACCAGAAGAAAAAGCTTCTAAAGTAGCAGAAATTCAATCTGAAGGTAAAAAAGTAGCTATGGTTGGAGATGGTGTCAATGATGCTCCAGCACTAGTTAAAGCAGATATTGGTATTGCCATTGGTACAGGTACAGAAGTTGCAATCGAAGCTGCTGATATAACTATTTTAGGAGGAGACCTTTTATTAATTCCAAAAGCAATAAAAGCAAGTAAATCTACAATTCGTAATATTCGCCAAAATCTATTTTGGGCGTTTGGTTACAATGTTGCAGGTATCCCTATAGCAGCAATTGGTCTGCTAGCACCTTGGGTTGCGGGAGCAGCAATGGCTTTAAGTTCTGTAAGTGTTGTCACAAACGCTTTACGTCTAAAACGTATGAAATTATAAGAATCTTATATTTCTTGAAAGGAGGTGACAACATTGACTAACGAAGTTATTAATGTAGAAGGTATGAGCTGTGACCATTGCAAGCATTCAATTGAAAAAGCATTAAATGGATTAGATGGTGTAACATCTTCAGAAGTAAGCTTGGCGAATGGGAATGTGGAAGTTGAATTTGATGAAAATCAAGTAGCTTTCAACGACTTTAAAGAAGCTATTGAAGATCAAGGTTACGATGTAATTAAATAATTTAAATAGTTGGGCATATCGTTTAATGATATGCCCTTATTAAAAATTAAGGAGGATAAAAATATGAATCATAATCATGAATATCATTCAAACAAACCCGAAATTAAAGCAAATGTTGTATATAGAGATGGTAATATAGAAATTACGTTAGAAGATGAATTTAATAATGCCCCATTATTAGATACTATGCATGAAAAAGAAATGCATTTCGTTTTAGTATCTAATGACATGGAGAAATATTACCACCTACACCCTCAAAAAAAGCATGAAGGTTTATTTATAATTAACCAACAATTAGAGCCAGGAACTTACCAGGCTTTTGTTGATGTTACACCAAAAAACCATGTGTATTCCGTTCATCCTATTGAACTGCAAATTGGAGATAAAATAACCTCTACAACATCTTTAAATTCTGATAAAAATTGGGTAAAAGTTAACAAAGGAGTTCATGTAACTTTAAATTCTATAAGTGCTAAAGAAGATGAACATGTCCCTTTAACTTTCAATACAGAATTAACTCCCCAACCTTATTTAGGAGCTTTAGGACATGTGATTATATTTGATGAGCAATTAACTGATTATATTCATGTTCACCCAGAATCACCTGATTCTACAACCTTTTATGCTCATTTTCCTAAAAAAGGGATGTATAAAATTTGGGCAGAATTTAAATTTAATGATGAAGTGCATAGATTTACTTATAATATTAAAGTTGCATAAATCTATTAGCAAAAGCTTAAAAATCAGTAAATTGTAAAGAGTTATTTAGATAATACAAAACGCTTTATAAAAAATCGAAAATTTAAGATAGAAAGTTGATGAAGAAAGTATCAAAAAATTGTAGTGGTTGTTTATATTGCAACATTCACTGAATTTTTATAGTTAATAACCTATTATTTAAGGAGTAATTTATTGATTAAGTTTGAATATTTTGAGGAGAAAGATTTTGATTTATTAATAAACTGGATAAACTCTCCTGAACTTTTAGTCAAATGGGCAGGTACAGATTTTAATTATCCCCTAGATGAAGAACAATTAAAGGAATATATTAAAGACACAAATAAAGAAAATTCTAGTAAAATAATTTATAAAGTTATCATTGAAGAAAATAATTCAAAAAAAATTATAGGTCATATTGCTTTAAATAATATAGATTTTAAAAATTGTTCCGCCACGTTAAGTAAAGTTTTAGTAGGTGATCCGCAAATGCGTGGCCAAGGATTAGGCCCTAAAATAATAAAGAAATTATTGAAAAAGGCTTTTGAAGATTTGGGACTACACAGAATTGAATTAGGTGTTTTTGCCTTTAATAAATCAGCTATTAAAAGTTACAAAAAGATTGGATTTATAAAAGAAGGAGAAAAAAGAGACTTTAGAAAATTAAATGGAGAATATTATAATTTATGGCAAATGAGTATGTTAGAAAGCGAATGGTCTTGAATAATTTTAAACAAAAATAGTCCTCTTATTTTAATAAGAGGACTATTTTTGTTTATTTAGAGCGTACTCAAAAATGACATTTTGTATATAAAATTTATTTTGATTCATAAGTAATTCAGCTAATGACTTCTATTTTATTAATTTTAGCTATATATTAATATAGAAATAATAGTAAACATCTAATTAACTAAGATAGACAATTACAAAGACTTTACACTAAAATTCTTCTGAGTATGTTGAGGGGAATTATTGACAGAATTATCTTTTTTACTGTTTTAAATCTTTCACATATCTTTCCAATGCTAAATAATCTACACACATTGATTCAAAAAATGAAACTTTTTTTATCACAGCATTTTTATATACTTTTTGGGCTTTATTTACGATTCTTTGATTTTCTTGCCTAATAAAAATTAATTGGTTAGTTAATAAGTTATAATATTCTAAATCTTGCTCCTTTATGTATTGCATATCTATTTTAGAAAGATATTTATCAGGAACAGGTATCATATTTAAAAATAATAGATATCCTAATCTATTTTGAATATTATTAACCTCAAACAATTTTATTGATAGTTGATTATTTAGTTTTTTATTTTCTTTAGGGGAACTTAAGGGGACAAAATAATTAAGATCATTAATAGATAATACAACTCCTAAATAAGGACGAGTGGATTTATTTAATAATACTCTCTCATCTACATTTCTTAATTCATTAATATAATCTTCATCAACATAGTATAATTTCATAATTTCTCCTACAGTATAAAAATAAAGCGACCAAATATTTGGTCGCTTTTCAATGTCTACTTGTGGCAAGACCTCTCC
>NZ_KV791854.1:0-748 GCF_001808005.1 Staphylococcus sp. HMSC13A10
AGACCACGGCCTCGAACTTTAATCAAGCGACTGAAATCACACAAAAGCGTTTTATCAGTGTAGCGAAACACTATATTGAACGCATTAATAACGATAATTTAAAACAAGATTTTCAAACAGCCATCCAAGAAGAATTGAAAGATGTAAAAACAGACACACATAAGGCGATTGAGCAGTTACAAACCAATCAAGCAGAACTGCAACAAGCGAATAACGATTATAAAGCAACCATGGATGAACGTATCAAGCACAACGACACAGCTGTTAAACAATATGATCAAGCGTTTCATCGTTTAACCAAAGGCATTACAGCGATGTTTTTTATTATTGCTTTAGTCATGGTCACATTTTTAGTCTTAAGTCCCTTAGGCGACTGGTTAGGTGTGCAACATTTTTATGAATGGCTGAACTATGTCCTGAAAACAGGTCATTCAGCATGGCGTTATTTCATACTTATTTTCTATCTTGTTCCTTATGCTTTATTTGGAGGACTTATATATGCCATTTTAAGCGCGTATAAGCGCATTTAATATAAATGTTGAATAAAAAACACATTTGAGGTAATAAAAAAGCTGTATCAAGCTTAAAATAGCTTAGAAATTAAAAGGAGAAACTCAATTGGACTTTTTAGGTGCTCTTATAGCCATTGCATGTGCTTTGTTTATCATCTTTTATTTACCTTATTCAGAAAAGAGAAATAAAAAGTAACACACGCCATTATGCCGAGAAAATTTATTGTGCATTGAGA
>NZ_KV791855.1:0-1036 GCF_001808005.1 Staphylococcus sp. HMSC13A10
CGTTTTGTAACATAAAAAGGGACGTTTTGTAATTTAAGTCACTTATAACCTTTATTCTCTATATAATAGGTGTTATAATTCTTTCGTTAGTTATTATAGAGGGACGTTTTATAATTTAAGTCCTTATATATTCAGAGAGGAGATTTTTATGTCTGGTGAAACAGTAGTATATAGAAATGAAATGAATTTAGTACCATTAAGACGTTTTACAAGTACTGAAGTAGATTTATTCTTTACATTATGCAATAAACTTAAAGAACAGGATACGAGAAAAGGAAATTATTCCTTTTGAAGAATTAAAATATTTAAGTAACTACTACACGCGTTCTCAAGAACGCTTTATCAATGATTTAGAGCACGTATACGATAAAATGTTGAATCTAACATATGTAGAACGTAATGGTAGGTCTTTTGAAAAATTTGTTTTATTTACTTCATACAAAGTAGATTTAGACGAAGAATGTTTATCTATTAGTGTTAATCCTGATTTAAAACATATTTTAAATTCTATAACAGCTGATTTTACGAAATTTGAATTAAAAGAAATGACGCATCTTAAATCTACTTACGCTAAAAACATGTTTAGATTGCTTAAACAATATAAACATACTGGTTATGTAAAAATAAATATAGCTGATTTTAGAAATCGTATAGATATACCTAAAACTTATCAGATGAATGATATAACCAAACGTGTATTAAAGCCAATAATTAATGAACTTTCTTCAATTTTTAATAATCTTATTAACAATAAAATTAAGGCAAAAAAAGGACGTAAAATTGAATGTTTAGAGTTTACCTTTGACGCTGAGAAACGCATTCACAGTAAACGTCAGCCACAAATGGCGAATATAGGTAAGTCACGTCAATATATGAGTCGTGAAAAAACGCCAAAATGGTTAGAGGAACGAACGTATGGACAGCAACTCCAAAGCGATTTTGATCCCCAACTAGAAAAGGATAAAGAAGAGTTTTTAAAGCAGCTTAAATTGGACTGGGAAGAATAAATAACACAATAAAAATAGGATGTTCCTAT
>NZ_KV791856.1:0-42221 GCF_001808005.1 Staphylococcus sp. HMSC13A10
ATATCCAATACTTCGTATTGTATGGCTACGCTATGCCCAACTTGCTTTGCTTGTAGAAACTGATTTAATCAGTTTCTCTGTGTTGGGTCCCTTCCGATGGTACAGTTTCAGCCAGAAATTCTACACAGATAAATCTGTGGGAATTTCTAAGGTCTTCAACTTGTACTGTTCCCTCAGGAGTCTTGCCATAAATACTACGTATTTATATGTAATTTTACGCTAATATACTCAAAAAAACTCTTTCGTATAATTTAGTAAACACAACTAAACTTAATTAACGAAGAGTCTTCTGTATAAAGACTAAAACAAGACTCAACTTACATTACCAATGGGAACTTCAATTATTATTCCCACACATGAGTCTAATTAATTGGTAATCATAGATGAATTTAATCAAACATCATTGATAACTTATGGCATGTTTATTAAAGGTAAAGCTAAAAATATAAAAGTTACATGTTTAATACTCAAAATTGGGACTATAACGAAAGTAATCTATAGTCAAAGGAAAATAGATGTAGAACCATTTTTTGGATTAATGTAGTAGCTCAACGAGCTGAAAATAATCAAAAAAACAATGAAAAAGGTAATTTCTATATTATTTCAATAGAAATTACCTTTTTTCATTTGTCCAAGAACTTTATGTCCCGGACCTTTTTTGCATTTTATAAACTGTTAATCAGAGTACGGTGTCATTACTTTAGTGCTTTATTACCAATATCGTTTCTATAGAATAAATTATCACTATTAATTTTTTCAACATTTTTATAGGCTTCTTGTTGTGCTTTAGCTAAATTGTCTCCTTGTCCTATAGCTAATATGACACGACCTCCTGAATTAACGTATTGATTATTTTCTTTTTTCAAGCCACTTACATAATAGTTCTGATTCAATTCGAATCCACTTACTTTATGCCCTTTTTCATAATGACCTGGGTAGCCTTTAGAGGCTAACATCACACCAACTACAGATTCATCTTTCCATTCTAAATGAATCTCGTCACCTTTATCTAGAGCGATGATATGATCCATCAAATCACTTTTCATACGTGTTAATAATACTTGTGCTTCTGGATCGCCAAATCTTGCATTAAATTCAATGACTTTTGGTCCATCTTCGGTAAGAATAGCTCCGATATATAACAAACCGAAGAAATGATAACCTTCTTCAGCCATTGCATTAGCAATAGGTTGAGCTATTTCATCATTCGTTCTTTTTATTATATCTTGGTTAATATGTGGTACTGGACAATATGCACCCATACCACCCGTATTAGGTCCTTCGTCATTATCATATGCACGCTTATGATCTTGCGCAATACAATCAAAAGGTATAGCTCTTTTACCATTAACAAAGGTCATGACTGAGAACTCTTCACCTTCTAAGAACTCCTCAAATACTACTGTACCAGAGTCCTCACTAAACATTTGATTCACAGCTTCTTTAGCATCATTTCGATTGGTAGCTATAACTACCCCTTTACCAGCTGCTAAACCATCTTTTTTAATCACAATTGGTAAATCGCAATGATTAACATATGTTAATGCCTCGTCTTTATTATCAATTTCTCTATATTGAGCTGTTGGAATATGATATTTATCCATAATTCTCTTTGCAAAAGACTTAGATCCTTCTATTTGAGCAGCATCACTATTAGGCCCAAATACTTTAATTTGATGTTCTCTTAATAAATCAGGCAGACCATCAATCAGTGGTTGTTCAGGCCCAATCACGACCCATTCAATTTGATGTTGAGTTACAAATTCTAAAATACCTTCATTATCATTTTCCTTAATATCTGTATGAATTTGTGCAACATTTACCATAGCTTCATTACCAGGTATAACATGCACCTGATCAACTAATGGAGATTGATTTAATTTATTTGCTAATACATGTTCACGACCACCAGCACCTATAACGAGTACGTTCATGAATTTACTCCCTTCATGTTTTAACTTTTAGTGTTTAAAATGACGCATACCTGTCATTACCATTGTAATTCCATATTTATTTGCCATATCTATCGACTCTTGATCTTTAATTGAACCACCAGGTTGAATAATTGCTTTAATGCCATTTTTAGCAGCTAATTCTACTGTATCGTCCATCGGGAAAAAGCCGTCAGATACTAAAGCTACATTCTCATTAATTTCTATTGCTCTTTCTAATGCAATTTTAGCTGATCCAACTCGGTTCATTTGGCCCGCACCAATACCTACTGTTTGTTTTTCATTACTTAAGATAACAGCATTACTTTTAACAGCACTTACAACTTTCCAACCTAATAACATTGCATTCCACTGCTTTTCTGTGGGTTGAACTTCAGTTGCAACCTTCATGTCTTCACGACTAACTTCGTAATTATCTTTATCCTGTACTAAATATCCACCAGATACTGATACAAATTCCTCTTCTCTACTATCAATCGTAGTATCTATTTCTAATAATCGAATATTTTTCTTTTGAGTCAAAATTTCTAGCGCTTCATCTGTAAATTTTGGTGCGATAACTACTTCTAAAAAGATTGAATGTAACGTTTGAGCTAATTCTGCCGTCACTGCACGATTTAGCGCAATAATACCACCGAATATCGATTGATTGTCTGCATCAAATGCATTTTGAAAAGCAAATTCTATAGATTTTCCAATTCCGACGCCACACGGATTCATATGTTTAACAGCTATTGTAGCTGGTTCTTCAAATTTCTTTACTAATGACAGTGCTGCATCTGCATCTTTAATATTGTTATAACTTAATTGCTTACCATGTAATTGTTTAGCACCTGCAATAGTATGTTTAGCATTAGATGTTCTTACAAAATAAGCTGATTGTTGTGGATTTTCTCCGTAACGTAATGTTTCTTTATTATCTTTGAAGAAATTAACAATTGCTTCATCATATTGAGTCGTATGTTCAAATACTTTAATCATTAGTGATTTACGGTATGCTTCATCCAATTGGTTGTTTTTTATTCTATTAATCACTTCATTATAGTCTGACGGATGAACAATTGTAGTGACATGTTTGAAATTCTTAGCTGCAGCTCTTAACATCGTCGGACCACCAATATCTATATTTTCGATTGCATCATCTTCCGTTACATCAGGATTTTCAACTGTTTTTTGAAATGGATAAAGATTAACAACAACTAAATCTATAAGATCAATATGTTGCTCTTTTAATTGATCTAAATGTTCTTGTTTATCTCTATCAGCTAATATGCCTCCGTGAACTGCAGGATGCAATGTTTTAACACGACCATCCATGATTTCAGGAAATTGTGTGAGTTCTGAAACAGATTTCACATCAACTTGAGCTTCTTCTAAAATTTGTTTTGTACCACCTGTTGAATAAAGTTCATAGCCTAAAGAGTGTAATGATTTTGCAAATTCAACAATATCGCTTTTATTTGAAACACTTAAAATTGCTTTTTTCATTGTTTTGTAATACTCCTCTATTGAATGATTTTTGCAATAACGCTCGGATATAATTCGTATTCTAATTGTTTAACTCTTTCTTCCAAGTCTTCTTTAGTATCGTCCGTTTTAATATCACATTGTCTTTGTTCAATAATTTCTCCCGTGTCCATACCGCTATCAACATAATGTACTGTAGATCCTGTTACAATATCTCCACTACGATATGCCTGTCCTATTGCATCAATCCCCTTAAATTTCGGCAATAATGAAGGATGGATATTTAAAATTTTATGTGGAAACGCATTTAATATATCTTGTCCTATTAATCTCATATAACCTGCTAATATTATCCATTGAACCCCTTCTTCAGATAATAATGTCAGTAAGTGTTTTTCATATTGTGATTTAGATTCAAAGTCTTTCGGTTCATTGATATGTACTTTGATGCCTAATGCTTTCGCACGATCGATGCAGTATGCGTCATTATGGTCTGTATATAGTGCTGAAATTTCAATATGCGATAAATTTCCATTTTGTACTTGTCGTACTATATTTTCAAAATTGCTACCAGAACCAGAAGCAAAAATCGCTACTTTAATCACATTTATACCCCCTGAATGTGAATTGGTTTACGGTCATCTTTGATAATACGACCAATCTCATACGCATCTATATTTTGTTCTTTTAACACTTTTAAAGCCTGCTCTTTGTCATTTTCATTCACAATGACAGTGTAGCCAATACCCATGTTAAAAATGTTATACATTTCATCTGTACTTATATTTCCTTCTTTTTGCAACCAGTCAAAAATAGCTGGCGTTGGAAAAGCATGACTATCTATGTCCGCTGCAAGTCCTTCAGGTAATGATCGTGGAATATTTTCATAGAATCCACCACCTGTAATATGATTCATGGCTTTAATTGAGACATGTTTCTTCAATTCAAGAATCGGTTTAACATATAATTGAGTAGGAGCTAAAAACGTTTCTAAATAGGTACTATCTCCAAACGAATCGTTTAAATTAATACCTGACTTTTTGATTAATTGTCTAACAAGACTATAACCATTTGAGTGTATACCATTCGAAGCTAACCCGATGATGACTTGTCCAGGTTTGACTGCTGATCCATCAATATAATCTTCTTTTTCAACTGCACCAACAGCAAATCCGGCTAAATCATATTCACCTTCGTGATACATTTCGCCCATTTCAGCTGTTTCTCCACCTATTAATGCTGTATTGGTTTCTTCACATCCATCGCTGATACCTTTTACTATTTGTTCAATAATTTCAGGCACGACTTTATGTGTTGCAATATAATCTAAGAAGTATAGTGGTTCGGCACCCGTTGTTAAGATATCATTGACACACATTGCAACTGCATCTATTCCAATAGTGTCATGTTTGTCGTTGTCGATTGCTAATTTTAATTTGGTACCAACACCATCTGTACCCGATACGAGTACAGGTGCTTTCATATTAAGTTGGGACAAATCAAATGTTGCACCGAAACCACCCAATCCTCCAATAACTTCTTTACGCAATGTTCGTTTAACATGACTAGACATTCTTTCTACCGCTTCATAACCTGCGTGAATATCAACACCTGATTGTTCGTATGCTTTAGACATTTATATTTCCCTCACTATCAAAATAATGTTTATTTTTAGTAATATATTCTTTTTGGCGTTTACTTAAATGCTTTTTATAATTTTCTTCATAATCAAACAATCCTGCTGGATAATCTCCGGTGAAACTTTCTACACATAAGCCATGATATGGTGCATCATAATCTAAACCAATAGATTCAATTAATCCATCTACGCTAAGATAAGCAAGTGAATCAGCACCAATATACTCACAAATTTCTTCAGGTGATTTACTAGCTGATATGAGTTCAGCAGTTGTTGACACATCAATGCCATAAAAACTTGGAAACATGAATTCAGGAGAAGCAATTCTGACATGGACTTCATTTGCACCTGAATCTTTTAACATTTTGACAATTCGTTTAGATGTAGTACCTCGTACGATTGAGTCATCGACTAATATAATATTTTGACCATCTACGATATCTTTAACTGCAGATAATTTAACTCTTACACCTTGCTCACGTAATTGTTGGGTAGGTTGTATAAACGTACGAGCAACATATTGATTTTTTACAAGTCCCATTTCATATGGAAGTCCAATTTCTTCTGCATAACCAGTAGCTGCTGACAATGAAGAATTAGGTACACCAATAACCATATCTGCTTTTACAGGACTTTCTTGTGCTAAACGCTTACCAGATGCTTTACGAACGGCATGAACATTTTTTCCAGCAATAGTAGAATCTGGTCTTGCAAAATAAATATATTCCATAGCTGAAATAGCCGTATTAGTGTGTCGTGTATAAGATTTAACATGAACCCCTTCATCGTTAATAATGACGTATTCTCCTGCATGTATATCTTGAACAAATTCAGCACCAAGTACATCAATGGCACATGTTTCGCTAGCTATAATATAAGTATTATCCTGCATTTTCCCAACTACTAACGGTCTAATTGCATTAGGATCAACAGCCCCATACAATCCATCTTTCGTAAGGATAGCAAAAGTGAATCCACCCTTAATTTGACGTAAGCTTTCTTTAAGTGCTTCTTCGAATGTTGGTGCTTTACTTCTTCGTATTAAATGCATGATTACCTCTGTATCAGAAGAAGAATGGAATATCGCACCATGTTTTTCTAAATTTTGTCTTAAAGATTTAGCATTAATCAGATTACCGTTATGACATATCGCAACACTCATATCATAAAAGTGATATAAAAATGGTTGTATATTTTCAATGCCTTTATTTCCAGAAGTTGCATATCTGACGTGACCTATGGCGTGATTATAGTCTTTTAATCTAGCTAATTGATTATCTTTAATTGCTTCCGTTAGTAAGCCAAGACCTCTTTCACCAACTAATTTTTCGTGATTAGAAGCTACAATACCGGCGCCTTCTTGTCCTCTATGTTGTAAACTATGCAGCCCCATATAAGTTAATTGTGCTGCATCAGGATGATCCCATATGCCAAAGACACCACATTCCTCATTTAATCCTGAGTAGTTAAACATTGGTGAATTGCTCCTTCCCAAACATGTTTAATATCCGTTACTTCTTTGGTAATTTTAGTTTGTTCATTTGATACGTTAAATTGATTTGTATGTGTTAACTGACCAATTTCAATAGCACCATCAATATTTAAAGATTGATTTGCTTTAACCGCTACAATATATCTACCTTGAGATTCACTAAATAATTGTGGATTAGATACATTTACATGAGCTTCAAGTCCTAAATCATAATAAGCACTCATTTTAGCTAATGTAATTAATAGGCCACCTTTACCTACTGTTTGCACATGTGATGCAATTCCATTTCTAATGGCTTCTTTAATGGCTTCTCCTTTTTCAACTTCTTTACTTAAATCGATAGATTCAAATTCGTGATTGACTGAACCATATATTAATTTTTCAAGTTGACTGCCACCAAAATCATTACGGGTTTCTCCAACTAAATAAAGTTTATCTCCAGCTTGAGGTTTAAAATCAGTTAAGTAATCAATATTTTCAATTAAACCAACCATACCTACTACAGGTGTTGGGAATATAGAGGTACCTCTAGTTTCGTTATAAAGAGAAACATTTCCTGATACAACTGGTGTATTTAATACGTCACATGCTTCTGCCATACCTTTAGTAGAATCAATTAATTGTTGATAAATTTCTTTTTTCTCTGGTGAACCATAATTCAAGCAATCTGTCATAGCTAATGGCGTCGCACCGACAGCAATTAAATTGCGATACGCTTCAGCAACCACCATTTTCCCGCCTTCATAAGGTTGATTGAATACATAGCGTGCTTCCCCGTCAATTGTTGAAGCAATGGCTTTATTCGTTCCTTCTACTCTAACAACTGAAGCTTGTAAACCTGGCTTAACAATCGTATTTGCACCGACTTGTTGATCGTATTGTTCATACAAATGTTTTTTTGAAGCAATTGTAGGATGATTTAATAATTGATTGAATGTAGATTCAACATCAATTTGACTGTAATCATTTTTAGAAGTGTTGTATTCCTTTTCTTCACCTTCAAGTACATAAACAGGAGCTTCATCAGATAATGGTTGAACAGGTATATCCGCAAATACTTCATCTTCATACGTTAATACAAAACGATCAGTGTCAGTTACTTCTCCAATAATTGCACTATCCAATTCATGTTTTTCAAATAAATCTAGGAATTTTTGTTCTGTTCCTTTTTCTACAACTAGTAACATTCTTTCTTGTGTTTCAGATAGCATCATTTCATATGGAGAAATACCTGGTTCTCTTGTGGGAACTTGATCCAATTTTAAATGAAGACCGCTTCCACCTTTAGCAGCCATTTCTGAAGATGATGAAGTTAATCCAGCTGCACCCATATCTTGTATACCAACTAATTCATCAAAAGTGATAGCTTCTAAAGTTGCTTCCATTAATTTTTTACCAACAAATGGATCGCCAATTTGTACAGATGGTCTTTTACTTTCACTTTCTTCTGTCAATTCTTCAGACGCAAATGTAGCACCGTGTATACCATCTCGTCCTGTTTTCAATCCTACATAAATAACAGAATTTCCTACACCTTTAGCTGTCCCTTTTTGCACCATGTCATGATCGATAATACCTACACACATCGCATTAACTAACGGGTTGCCATCATAGCGATCATCAAATTCAATTTCTCCGGCAGTCGTTGGTATCCCAATACAATTACCGTAACCACCAATACCACTAACGACACCTTTAAGTAACCTTTGATTTTGTTTATTTGATAATTCACCAAAACGTAAACTATTTAATAAATTAATTGGACGAGCGCCAATGGAAACAATGTCTCTGATGATGCCACCTACGCCAGTTGCTGCACCTTGATACGGCTCTATAGCAGATGGATGGTTATGAGATTCAACTTTAAATACTACTGCTTGTTTGTCACCAATATCTACAACCCCTGCACCTTCACCCGGTCCCATTAATACATGTTCACCTGATGTTGGGAATTGTTTTAAAAATGGCTTCGAATGTTTGTATGAGCAATGTTCACTCCACATAACTGAAAAGATACCTGTCTCAGTAAAATTAGGTTCTCTACCTAAAATCTCACAAACTTTATCATATTCTTTATCGCTTAATCCCATATCTTGGTATAACTTTTCTAACTTAATCTCTTCAATACTTGGTTCGATAAATTTAGACATTTTGTTCCCTCCAACTATTTACCATTGCTTCAAATAATTTGACGCCACTATCAGTACCTAATAATAATTCCATTGCTCTTTCTGGATGAGGCATCATACCACAAACATTTCCTGCTTTATTAACTATCCCTGCTATATCATCATATGACCCATTAGGATTATCAGTATATTTCAAAATAATCTGATTATTTTGGCTTAAATCCTTATAAATTTCTTCATTACAATAGTAATGTCCTTCTCCATGTGCCACAGGATAAACAACAATTTCGTCTTCGTTATATAAATTAGTGAAGGGTGTTTGATTATTAACTACACGTAGTGATTCATTTCTGCTAACAAACAAATGTGAATCATTATGAAGTAATGCACCAGGTAGTAAACCAATTTCAGTTAGAATTTGGAAACCATTACATACCCCGAGTACTGGTTTACCTTCATTTGCTAATCTTTTCACTTCATTGATGACTGGAGCTACACTTGCCATAGCACCTGATCTTAAATAATCTCCAAAAGAGAATCCACCAGGAATAAGTACACCATCGAACCCTTCTAAAGAGGTAGTTCTATAATCAACATATTCCGCTTCAACACCTGATTTAATTGCAGCATTATACATATCTCTATCACAGTTTGACCCTGGAAATACAAGAACAGCAAATTTCATGTTATGCATTCTCCTTTTCATCAATCACTTTATAGCTATATTCTTCAATAACTGTATTAGCAAATAATTTTTCACTTAATGTTGTAATAATGTTATCAACAGCCTCATCAGTTGCTTCATCGACAGTCATATATAATAACTTTCCTACTCGAATATCATTCACTTGGTTATAACCTAAATCATGAACAGCTCTGTTTAATGCTTGTCCTTGTGTATCTAATACCTGTGGTTGTAACGTTACGTGTAATTCAATAGTTTTCATTATTTTAAATCCTCCAATTTATTTAAAAATGATTGATATGTTTCAATTAGTGATCCAGTGTCATTTCGATATACATCTTTGTCAAAATTTGTATCAGAATATTTGTCCCATATTCTGCATGTATCTGGGGAAATTTCATCAGCTAATAAAATATTTCCAGTTTCTGTAATGCCAAATTCAATCTTGAAATCAACAAGTCTTAATTCCATTTCATTCATTAATTTAGATAATATTGTATTAATATCTAATGCCATTGATTTTAAAGTGTCGATTTGTTCGTTATTAGCAATATGCATTAATTTAATGTGATCCTCAGTGATAAGCGGATCATTTAAATCATCATTTTTATAGAAGAATTCGACTAATGGCTCATCAAAAACGTAACCTTTTTCAAAACCTAATCTTTTAGTAATTGAACCTGCTGCTATATTTCTAACTACGACTTCTAATGGAATAATTTTTACTGATTCTACAAGTTGCTCTGTTTCTGATAATTGTTTTATAAAATGACTTTTCAATCCATTTTCGTTTAAATAATTAAATATAATAGAAGTAATTTGATTGTTTAATTTCCCTTTGCCTAGCATCGCATCTTTTTTAGCACCATTACCGGCAGTGACCTCGTCTTTATATTCCACTCTTAATTCATTAGGTTTATCAGTAGAATAAATTCGTTTTGCTTTACCTTCATATAGTAATGACATTAACCTTCTCTCCCCTCAAAACGCTTTAACATATCTTTTTCAGTTTCATCGATATCATTAGTTAGTATTGTCATATGGCCCATTTTTCTATTTGGCTTACGTTCAGATTTACCGTATATATGTACATGCCATTCTGGATGTTCTCCAAATTCATGTTCTAATAAATCTAAATCTTTACCTAATAAATTCATCATTACTGCTGGTTTTAAAACTTCAATTTGCTGGGGTAATGATTGTCCAGTTACTGCTAATATATGTGTATCAAATTGTGAATAATCACATGCTTCAATAGAATAATGTCCTGAATTATGTGGTCTAGGTGCAATTTCATTAACATATAAGTGATTGTTTTCATCAATGAAAAATTCAACAGTAAAAGTGCCGACAAAGTGAACTACGTTAGTTATCTTCTCTACTTCTCTCTTTGCACTTTCAGTTTTATCAGATCTTGCTGGAACAATTGTTTTAAATAAAATTTGATTTCTATGTTCATTTTCTTGTAGTGGGAAATAAGTGATTTGTTGATGATTACCGATTGTAACAGTAAGTGAAACTTCTTTATCAATTTCCAGAAATTTCTCAGCTACACATTCTTGTTTCGATATGATAGTTTCTGCTTCTTCTAAATCTTCTTCTGTCTTGACCAATACTTGTCCTTTTCCATCATATCCACCAAAACGCGTTTTAACTATAAATGGATAACCTAATTCTGATACGGCATTTGATAAATCATCTTTATTTTTTATAGAGGTATAAGGAACAATTTGTGTGCCCGCTTGCTCCAAAGTTTGCTTTTCAGTTAATCTATCTTGAAGTAATTCAATCGCTTGATAACCTTGAGGAATATTATATTTATCTGTTAGCGATTTAAGTTGGTTAGCTGATATGTTCTCAAATTCATAAGTGATGACATCTGCACTATCTCCAAGTTGTTGTAACGCTTTTTCGTCATCATACTCAGCATGTATAAATTCATGGGCAACATATCTACATGGACAATCAATATTAGGATCTAAAACAATAACTTTATATCCCATTTTTTGTGCTGATTGTGCCATCATTTTACCTAGTTGGCCGCCTCCGATGATGCCAATAGTAGCGCCAAATGATAATTTATTGAAGTTCATTTTGCATTTCCTCCACTTTTTGTACGAGAGATTTTTCATAATTTTCCAAATTTTTACGAACTGAAGAATGACTAATACCGAGAATTCTCGCTGCTAATATACCTGCGTTTTTAGCGCCAGATTTACCAATTGCTGTTGTCGCTACTGGAATTCCACCAGGCATTTGAACAATTGATAGTAAAGAATCTAAGCCCTTTAAACTTTTCGATTCTATAGGTACGCCTATAACTGGCAATGTAGTCATTGAAGCAACCATACCTGGTAGGTGTGCTGCTCCACCTGCACCAGCAATAATTAAGTCGTAGCCGTCATTAACAGCATGACTTGCAAAATCTACCATTAAATGTGGCGTACGATGTGCTGAAACTACTTTCTTTTCATACGGAATTCCAAATTCTTCAAGCATATTGCAACTTTCTTTCATAATTTCCCAATCGGAAGAACTACCCATAATGACTGCAACTTTCACAATGTACACCCTTTCAAAACTTTGGATTTATTTGTCTTTAAGTTGTATATTACAGATATAGCATAACAATCATTATATGCTTTTTCAATCAAAAATCGAACTTTGATTGAAAATTTTAATTAAATTTACGTCTTTTAGCTATTAAATGACGTATTATTAATGTTAAAGTTAAGTTATTAAATTATTAGGAGGAGATATTGTGGTAGCAAAGCTATTAGATGGTAAACAAATCGCAAAAGATTATAGACAAGGATTAAAAGAACAAGTGGAAGAGCTTAAAACAAAAGGTTATACACCAAAATTGTCTGTAATAATAATTGGTAATGACGGTGCCAGCCTAAGCTATGTGAAATCAAAAAAGAAAGCCGCTGAAAAGATTGGTATGATTTCTGAAATTATTCATTTAGATGAAGATACATCTGAACAAGACGTGTTATCTGAATTAGAACGTTTGAATAATGATGATTCTGTCAGTGGCATTCTTGTTCAAGTCCCTCTTCCAGAGCAGGTAAGTGAACAAAAAGTATTAGAAGCTATTAATCCTGAAAAAGACGTAGACGGTTTCCACCCTAGTAATATTGGTAAGTTATATATTGATGAACAAACATTTGTACCATGTACACCACTTGGTATTATGGAAATTTTAAAACATGCAGATATTGATATTGAAGGCAAAAATGCAGTAGTAATCGGTAGAAGTCATATCGTTGGTCAACCTGTTTCTAAACTGTTATTACAACAAAATGCTACAGTGACTATTTTGCATTCTAGATCAAAAGATATGGCAAGTTTTGTTAAAGATGCAGATATTGTCGTAAGTGCAGTTGGTAAACCTGAATTAGTAACAAAAGATATGGTTAAAGAAGGTGCTGTCATCATCGATGTAGGTAATACACCTGATGAAAATGGAAAATTAAAAGGCGATATCGATTTTGAAGAAGTTAAAGAAGTTGCTGGCGCTATTACTCCAGTTCCAGGAGGCGTTGGTCCATTAACAATCACTATGGTATTAAACAACACTTTATTAGCAGAAAAAATGCGCCGTGGTATTAAATAAGTTTTGACTTTTAACATATAAATAAAAGCCGAAGAAAATGTTTCTTCGGCTTTTTTAATGTTTTGTTTTTATTAATATTTTATACTTGGAAACTTAATTTAGGGATAAATGTTTCATAGTGAATTTTATTTGTGTCTATATCAAGTTCTTTTATAGATTTAATAATTGATTGAATGAATGATTTACCACCACATACATATATTTCTGTATTTTCATCGATCCATTCTTTTAAATCTTCGCTACCAATATATCCATTTTTAGTTTTATCATGTAGCATATATGTTGCATTGTCACTGCCATTAGCAATTGTTTTTAGTACAGAAGAGAATGGCGCATCATTAATATCATTTGTAACTTGTACAAAACGAGTAGTGCTATCATTATTAACTACTTCATTAAACATAGATACTAGTGGTGTTACACCAATTCCTGAACCTAAGAATAATTGTTTATTGTCTTTTTCAACTACGTGGAACGGACCAACTGGTGCAGATAAATTGATGTCGTCGCCTTCTTTAAATTCGTCATGTAATATAGTAGAAACTTCACCTTCATGTTCAGTAGTTACATCACGTTTAACTGCAAATGTTAAATAATTTTCGTCACCTTTAACTATTGAATAGTGTCTTTTTGCTCTATATGGCATTTTTTCACTACCTACATCAACAGTAATATATTGACCAGGTACAAATTGGCTTAAATCATAGTCTTTTGAAGATACTGTAAATGCTTTAATATCAGAAGAAACTTCTTCAATTGTTTCAACTTTAAATGGTTGGAATCCATCCCATAACATTTCTGCATAAATATCTTTTTCAACTGAAATAAACACATCTGCAATTTCTTGATATGCTTTTTTCCATGTTTTGATAATTTCATGATCATCATCTAGACCAACAACTTGTTTAATTGCTTCGATCAAATTTTCACCAACAATATCATATCCAGCTGGTGGTACTTGTAAGCCACAGTGTTTATAGGCAATTCCTTTAACTACAGGTAAAATAGCTCCAAGATTATCTATATTTACAGCTGCTGCTAATACAGATTGAGCTAATGCAGTAGATTGTAATCCTGTTTTTTGGTTTGTTTGGTTAAACATATTTCTTAATTCTGGATGTTGATTTAACATACGACCATAAAATTTCGAAGTAATTTCTGTACCTTTATCCTGCAATACAGGCACCGTTTCTTTGACGACTTCTTTTTCTCTTTCACTTAACATAATTTCCACTCCCACTAATCTAGAATTAAAATTAATTCAATTTGCATATTCATTCTAATCCTATGTTAATTGTATATGCAATATAATGTAGAAATGTTCACATATCGTTCAATTTACAAAAGCTTAATTAAATTTTTTCTTATTATATGTTTTAAATAATTAATCAATCAGGTATATTAAGACTATAGTATGATGTATTATTCTGAAAATTAAGGTATATTATAAATAAATCATAGTCGACTAATATTCGGAGGTTACTTTATGAACAAACTAATACAGTCATTATCAGCTATCGGAGTATCTGCTACTTTAGTCACACCGAATTTAAATGCCGAAGCTACAACTAATTCTGAACCTCAACTTAGAGGTGTTAATGATATGATTATTGAACAAGGCGAAGATTATAATTTATTAAAAGGAATTAGTGCTTATGACAAAGAAGATGGCGATTTAACTCATAAAATTAAAGTCGATGGCGATATTGATACTAATAAACCTGGTACATATAAAGTTAAATACAAAGTTACTGATTCAGATGGAGCACAAAATACAACAGTTAGAAATATCAAAGTTAAATAACAAGATACTTAAGTTGAGATTATTTCTCAACTTTTTTTATTTTTCTGAATTATTGCTTTTTTAGACTAAAAACGCTTTTATTTATTGTATTTTCACAAATTTGTCCTTTTTCACAAAATGTACACATAATTTTAACAAATCTTACAATCCCCGTCATATCTCAAACTTTTTAAAATTTTTGGCTTATATTAATAATTTTTTTCTTCTAGGTACTTGTAAATATTGTGTAATAACTTAAAATTAGTGGTAAGCCCTACATTTGTAGTATTAGGAGGTCAAAAAAAGTGTCAAAATTTAAGTCTTTGCTTCTAATGGTCGGAACCCTAATTTTACTTAGTGGTTGTTCGAACATTGAAGTTTTTAATGCAAAAGGGCCAGTAGCAAGTAGTCAGAAGTTCTTGATCATCTATTCAATTATCTTCATGCTTGTTATTGTTGTCGTTGTTCTTTCCATGTTTGCATTCTTCATCTTTAAGTACAGTTATAGTAAGAATGATGAATCTGGTAAGATGCACCACAATTCTTTAATTGAAACAATTTGGTTTGTGGTACCTATCATTATCGTTATTGCTTTAGCAATTCCAACTGTTAAAACATTATACGATTATGAAAAACCACCAGAGAAAGACAAGGACCCACTTGTGGTTTACGCAGTAAGCGCTGGTTACAAATGGTTCTTTGCCTACCCAGATCAACACATCGAAACTGTTAATACGTTAACAATTCCAAAAGATCGTCCAGTAGTATTCAAGTTACAATCTATGGATACTATGACAAGTTTCTGGATTCCACAATTAGGTGGTCAGAAATATGCCATGACTGGTATGACTATGAATTGGACATTAACAGCAGATCAAACAGGTACTTTCAGAGGTAGAAACTCTAACTTCAATGGTGAAGGTTTCTCACGTCAAACATTTGATGTAAACTCTGTAAGCCAAAGTGATTTCAACAAATGGGTGAAAAAAGCTCAAAGTAAGAAAACGTTAGATCAAGATACATTTGATAAACAAATCTTACCAAGCACACCTAACAAAGAATTAACGTTTAATGGTACGCATATGGCGTTCGTAGATCCTGCAGCTGATCCTGAGTATATCTTCTACGCATACAAACGTTACAATTACGTTCAAAAAGATCCTAACTTCGTTGATGAAAAAGATCTTTATAAAGACGTAAAAGATAAACCAGTCAAACCAGCTCGTAAGGTTACAATTTCAAATGCTAACTATAAACGTCACGGTATGACACCAATGATTCTTGGCAACAATGAAAAATACGACAATGAATTCAAGAAGAAAGAAAAACACAATTCTAAGGAAATGGAAAAAATTTCCAAAGAAGCTAAAGACGGTAATGCGTCTAAAAACAAAGAAAATGATGATCATGGAGGTGGACATTAATGAATTTTCCATGGGATCAATTACTAGTTAAGGGTAACTGGATGATTACGATGGCACAAATCGGTGCACCATTCTTAGTTATCGGCCTTATCGCAGTAATTACTTATTTCAAATTATGGAAATATCTTTATAGAGAATGGTTCACATCCGTAGACCATAAAAAAATCGGTGTTATGTATTTAATCTGTGCCGTATTAATGTTCGTCCGTGGTGGTATTGATGCGTTAATGCTTCGTACTCAATTAACTGTTCCAGATAACACATTCTTAGAATCTAACCACTACAATGAAGTATTTAGTACACACGGCGTTATCATGATTATTTTCATGGCTATGCCTTTCATCTTTGGTTTATGGAATATTGTTGTTCCTTTACAAATTGGTGCACGTGATGTTGCCTTCCCTGTAATGAACAACGTAAGTTTCTGGCTATTCTTTGCTGGTATGATTTTATTCAACCTATCATTTATCGTAGGTGGATCTCCAGCTGCTGGTTGGACAAACTATGCACCACTTGCTGGTGAATTTAGTCCTGGACCAGGTGTCAACTACTATCTAGTTGCTATCCAAATTTCCGGTTTAGGTACGTTAATGACCGGTATTAACTTCTTTGTAACGATTTTAAGATGTAAAACACCTACAATGAAGTTTATGCAAATGCCAATGTTTACTGTAACTACATTCATCACTACATTAATCGTTATCTTAGCCTTCCCTGTTCTTACAGTGGCTTTAGCGTTAATGACAGTCGATAGAATATTCGGAACAGCGTTCTTTACAGTAGCTGATGGCGGTATGCCTATGTTATGGGCTAACTTCTTCTGGGTATGGGGGCACCCTGAAGTATATATCGTTATCTTACCTGCATTTGGTATTTACTCTGAAATTATTCCAACATTTGCGCGTAAACGCTTGTTCGGACATCAAAGCATGGTCTGGGCAACTGCTGGTATCGCGTTCTTAAGTTTCTTAGTTTGGGTTCACCATTTCTTCACAATGGGTAATGGTGCTTTAATTAACTCATTCTTCTCAATTTCTACAATGTTAATCGGTGTACCAACCGGAGTTAAGCTATTCAACTGGCTATTAACATTGTATAAAGGTAGAATTACTTTCGAGTCACCTATGTTATTCTCATTAGCATTTATCCCTAACTTCCTATTAGGTGGGGTTACAGGTGTAATGCTTGCGATGGCATCAGCTGACTATCAATATCACAACACTTATTTCTTAGTAGCTCACTTCCACTATACATTGGTTACTGGTGTAGTATTTGCCTGCTTAGCTGGTTTAATATTCTGGTATCCAAAAATGATGGGCTACAAATTAAACGAAACGTTAAACAAATGGTGCTTCTGGTTCTTCATGATCGGATTTAACGTTTGTTTCTTACCACAATTCATTCTTGGATTAGATGGTATGCCACGTCGTTTATACACTTATATGCCTTCTGATGGTTGGTTCTTATTAAATGTTATCTCAACTATCGGTGCTTTATTAATGGCAATTGGTTTCTTATTCTTAGTGGTAAGCATTGTTTACAGTCACATTAAAGCACCACGTGAAGCTACAGGCGATAACTGGGATGGACTTGGTCGTACTTTAGAGTGGACTACTGCATCAGCAATTCCACCTAAATACAACTTTGCTATCACTCCAGATTGGAATGACTATGACACATTCGTAGATATGAAGGAACATGGTCGTCATTATTTAGACAACCATAATTACAAAGATATTCACATGCCAAACGACACACCAGTTGGTTTCTGGATGGGAATATTCTTTACAATCGGTGGTTTCTTCTTAATCTTTGAAACAATCATTCCAGCCGCTATCTGTTTAGCAGGTATCTTCGGTACAATGATTTGGAGAAGTTTCCAAATTGACCATGGTTACCATATCCCTGCTTCTGAAGTAGCTGAAACTGAAGCACGTTTAAGAGAAGCACGTATTAAAGAAAGGGAGGCTGTAAGTCATGAGTCATGATACTAATACAATTGATTCACGTACGCATGAAGGCGAATTAAATAAACTTGGCTTTTGGATTTTCCTTACAGCCGAATTCGCGTTATTCGGTACCCTATTCGCAACGTTATTAACTTTGCAACATGGTGGCGATTACGCTGGCAAGATGACTACAGAGTTATTTGAATTACCTTTAGTTTTAATAATGACATTCGCGTTATTATTAAGTTCATATACATGTGGTATTGCAATCTACTACATGCGTAAAGAAAAACAAAACTTAATGATGTTTTGGATGATTCTTACTGTACTACTAGGGCTTGTATTCGTAGGATTTGAAATCTACGAATTCGCACATTATGTTTCTGAAGGTGTCAACCCTACTATCGGTTCCTTCTGGTCTAGTTTCTTTATTCTATTAGGAACACACGGTTGTCACGTTTCAGTTGGTATTGTTTGGATTATTTGCTTATTAATTCAAATTGGAACTCGTGGTTTGGATTCATATAATGCTCCAAAATTATTTATAGTAAGTTTATACTGGCACTTCTTAGATGTTGTTTGGATCTTCATCTTCACTGCCGTATATATGATAGGGATGGTGTATAGCGGATGAATACAATCGTAAAACATACAGTCGGATTTATTGCTTCTATCGTATTGACGCTTTTAGCAGTTTTCGTAACACTATACACATCAATGAGTTTCCATGCTAAAGTAACAATTATTTTTGGATTCGCATTTATCCAAGCTGCACTTCAATTATTAATGTTCATGCATTTAACTGAAGGTAAAGATGGACGTGTCCAAATGTTTAAAGTTATCTTTGCAATTATCATAACTCTAATTACTGTTATCGGTACTTATTGGGTTATGCAAGGTGGTCACTCACACCACTTATAAAAAGTATAAAGTTCATACTTTTAGACCTACTAGCATTGCTAGTAGGTCTTTTTTACGTCAAAATAGAACTAATGATAAATGAGAGGAGTTGGTATCAGTGGTCATACCTATTATTATAGATACTGATCCAGGTATTGATGATGCAGCTGCCATCAGCTTGGCATTGAGTCATCCTAATATAGAAGTTAAAATGATTTCTACTGTTAATGGAAATGTGAATGTTGATAAAACAACGAACAATGCACTTAAATTAGTTCATTTTTTCGATAGTAAAGTCCCAGTTTATAAAGGTACAGCTCGTCCTTTAATTTCCGATCCTGTTGATGCAGCCGAAGTACATGGCGAGTCAGGAATGGACGGCTATGTTTTTGAATCATTTGAAAATCATCATATTCCACAAACAAATTCAATAGAAGCAATCAAAGATGAAATTATGAAGAGTTCTTATCCAATAACTATTGTTGCTATTGGACCATTAACAAATATTGCATTACTTTTAGCTACTTATCCTGAAGTAAAATCGAATATCAAACAAATTGTTATTATGGGTGGTAGTAGCGGTAGAGGCAATGTCACACCTTTAGCAGAATTTAATATATATTGTGATCCAGAAGCAGCAAACATTGTTTTTAATGCACAAATACCAGTTGTGATGATTGGATTAGATTTAGCAAGAAAAGCTATGTTCTCACATGATTTTATAAAAGAAATTAAACAAGTTAATCAAACAGGAAATATGTTATATCATTTATTACAACATTACAGAACTGAAAATGTTCACGAAGGTATAAAGTTATATGATGTATTTACAATTTTATATTTAATTAATCCAGATATATTTAACGTTTATGATGCCAATGTACAGATTGAGCTTCATGGTTTATTAACTAAGGGTGCCACTGTTGTTGATTTTGAGTCGCTAGAACCAAATTGTAAGGTAGTACATTCCCCTATTTCAACACACTATCAAGATTTATTTTTAAACGCCCTTTCATATTGTAAATAAAAATAGAACGCACATATTTAGTGTCTCAACAGACAATATATGTGCGTTCAGTTGTTTAATTTATTATAATTTTACTTTAACACCAGGAACGTTATATTCCTTTTTTTGATGAAGCATATTATAGAAAATATGTTTCATTTTGTTTTCATTCGCTTTTTCATTTTCTGTAATTAAATTACTTGCTAAAACAACAGTATATTTATCATTATAGTAAACAGTAAATATTTGTCCGAAGAACACGCCATTAATCCTATTCATTGTAGGAGTAACGTAGAAACCATATCTATATTCAATTGGATATTCTTTAGTACCAAATTCATGTAAAAATGGATTAGCTGTATCTGCATTAAATATCTTATACTGTTGCAGTGCATTGACTAATTTGCCCATATCATATGGAGCCATATATAAATTACCAGCGCCATAATATTGGTTTAATATTTTAGGATGCATCAAAGAAAATTTATTATGAGTCAATTTGTATCCATTTGCCATATTTTTACGATATAATTTTTCATCAAAGAAAGCTGTATGTTGTAATTGATATGGATTACCTAATCTATTGTAATAATTGGCAACATAAGGCTTATTTGTAACCTGCTCGATAACTTTCGCAAGCACTAAATAATTCCCATCATTGTAATGATCTTTATGGTAATAATTTTCATCTATACCTCTTTGTTGAATTGTTTTGACTGCTTGATCTAAATTTTTAATATTTGTTGATGCTTTATATTTGTATAACCCACTTCGATGTAACATCAAATCTTTTAATGTGATTTCTTTACTTGTTTTAAACCAAGGTAAATATTTGGTTACTGGATCATTGATATTCACTTTATTTTCTAATTCAAGTTGTTTTAACATTAATCCAGTAGTGAATTTTTGTGATGAACCGATAAGATACATTGTATTAGCTGTATTCTTTTTACCAGATTCAAAGTTTTGAAAGCCATAACCTTTATTCAACTTAATCTTACCATTTTCAAATATAGCAGCAGTACCATTAAAATTTGTATCTTTTAAATAGTTATCAATTTCTTTATATATAGGTTTTTTCTTATTAACAACGGTTTTTAGCTTTTTAGGTGCTTTCTCATGTTTATCTTTTTTAATAATATATGTAGCATTATCATTTTTTTGGAAGTACCGACTATCCATGTGCAGATATTCGTTCCATTTTTTTCCAAAAATTACCATTAATATGATTAGTATAATTAACACAATGATGAAAAACACAATCTTAATCTTGTTTAGTTTCATTTCGAAATTTGCCTCACATAATAATATCAATATTTTTCTTAGAAATATAAACATTAGATATCAAGGTCTTACTTTTATATCCATAATACTCGCTGAAAAATATATCTATTTGTCTTTTATTTTGTCTTGAACGTATCTATCAATTTAATTTCTATTATCTTACTTTAAATTTAATCCTCCCTTTTTTTATTAATTACCTCTATAAAGATCTTAAAAAATTATAAAGCTATTGTGATTACTACGATGTTACTCAATAAATATGATATGCATAATTATAAATCATTTTATGCATAAAATCACTTTAATTATATAGTACACCTTTAACAGAAAGATTACATAGTACTTTAGTACCATAAATAATAATATCTTAAAAAATTTTATGAAACTGACAACACAGTATTTTAACGCCAGTCAATTTAATAAAAATGGAAATGAATTGTTTAGATAAGATCATAATAGCAAATAGTTTCAACATAAATTAGCATAAGTATAAATATGCATAATAATAATTGTTGAATTTGAATTGTTATATTGGTTATTAAAGTGTCACAATAAATGTAATCAAATACTCACATTTCTTACCATCAATCATTTATACTATAAGATATAAATAAAATTTTAGAATTCAATACTATTTATTGATATATGAGTTGTAATTTTTACTATAAAGTAATACAATTTAGGGCTATAGTGTGAAAAATTATAGACAACAATACGAAGAAACTACATAAATTTTAATCATATATTTAAAAATAAGTTAATAATGTTTAGGAGCAACAAATATGAATAAATTCTTTAAATACTTTTTAATTCTACTGACTTTCGCTCTTATTGCTATTCCTGTTGTTTTTGCTAGTAACCTATTCAAATCTTCAGAAAAAGCGTTTGAATCTTCTCAAGATAAAAGTAACGCAGATCGTCAATCAAATCTAAGAAGTTCAAAGGTCAACCCTGAAAAAGATCCAATTTCTATATTATTTTTAGGAATTGATGATAATGAAGGACGAGAAAAAAACGGACAAAGCTTGGAACATTCAAGATCTGACGCGATGATTTTATCTACTTTTAATCAAAAAAAACATCAAATTAGAATGTTGAGTATCCCCCGTGATACGATAAGTTACATTCCTAAAGTAGGTTATTATGACAAAATCACTCATGCCCATGCATACGGTGGCCCAATTGCTGCAATGGATTCCGTTGAAGCAACAATGAATGTGCCAGTTGATTACTATGCACGTGTTAATATGAAAGCATTCGTTGAAGCTGTCGATGAACTTGGTGGCATTTACTATGATGTTCCATATAATTTAAACGAACCAAATAGTGATGATACAGGTAGAATTAAAATTAAAAAAGGCTATCAAAAATTAAATGGTGATGAAGCATTAGCAGTTGCTAGAACGCGCCACCATGACTCAGACTTAAAACGTGGACAACGTCAAATGGACTTAATTAAAATATTATTCAAAAAAGCACAAACACTTGATTCATTTGATAAATTAGATGAAGTTATTAATATTGTAGGTAAAAATGCTAAGCATAATTTAACTAAATCTGAGATTAAATCATTATCTAGAATGTACCTATCTGACAGTGTTAAAATGAAAAAATCACAACTAGAAGGTGATGATGATATGTTAGATGGCGTTTATTATTACAATCCTAGCATTAGTAGTATCCAGAAATATTCAAACATCTTGCGTACTGATTTAGGATTATCTAAAATTACTGATAAAGATGATTTCTTAAATCAAAGAGTTATTGATCATTATGGCTCTCTAGTACCATTAACTGAACTAGATGATTCTCTTTTAAGAAAAGGTCAAAATGATACAACTGATGACAAAAAAGATAAAGATAATAATGATAGCAGTAATGACAGTAATAATGATGATCAACAAAACAGTGGAACTAACGATCAAACTCAAAACAATCAACAAATGGATAATCAAAACAACGGTATGAACACGCAACAAGATAATACCGTTAATAATCAAAATTACCAACAACAACAAGATACTACTGCTTATTAATTTTAATATATTATTTAATGAGAGGAGCTGCTTAAATGTCACGAAAAACGTATGAAAAAATTGCTAATATAAATGGTATGTTTAACGTTTTAGAACAACAAATTATTCATAGTAAAGACATGGCTTTATTTAGAAATGAATTCTTTTATGTAAACCATGAACATAGAGAAAACTACGAGGCTTTACTCATTTATTATAAAGAAAGTGCAAATAATCCTGTTGTAGATGGAGCGTGTTATATTGTAGCCCTACCAGAAATATTTAATAAAGTAGATATTTTCGAATCTGATTTACCATTTACTTGGGTATATGATGAAAATGGTATTACTGAAGAAATGAAAAGTATTAGCGTACCGTTACAATATTTAATTGCTGCTGCACTTGAAGTAACTGATGTAAATCTATTTAAACCATCTGGTTATACAATGGGAATGAATAATTGGAATATCGCTCAAATGAGAATTTTTTGGCAATACACTGCAATTATAAGAAAAGAAGCATTATAAAATATTAAATATCACTTAAGGAAGAAGTCATCAAATAACCGGGCTTCTTCCTTTTTTATAATAAAGGAGACTAAATATGTTCTATAAAGTTACGAATAAAGAAATGTTAGAAGCGTGTTTTGAAATTAGAAAAGAAGTGTTTGTTAAAGAGCAAAATGTGCCAGAAGATCATGAAATTGATGAATATGATGAGAATGCAATTCATGTCATTGGCTATGACAATGATAACCACCCTATTGCAACAGCACGAATACGCTTATTGAATGAAACTACTGGAAAAGTCGAACGCGTAGCAATTTTAAAAGATTATAGAGGTCGAGGCTTAGGATTAAAATTATTGAATTTTGTTGAACAAACAGCTAATGAAAATCAATTAACATTTTTAACAATGAATGCTCAACACTACGCAATCCCCTTTTATGAAAAATTAGGTTACAATGTTTTAGGCGAACCATTTGATGAAGAAAATATTAAGCATATCGTTATGGAAAAACATTTGTAACATATAGTATTCTCAAATTATTTTCTTTGTCATACTTTGTAATATTTCATTAACCACAAATTAATTTTTTATATGAAATTACTTGCGTACTATCAATGTTTAAACCCCTTACATCGCAATAAATTTAAAAGATTATAGGTTAAAGTTCTATTACAAATCTGTTAAAAACAATACACTTTTATTTTCGCATATTATAATTAATACAAATTCATAACATACAAGGAGTAATTATAATAATGGCGAAAAAATTCAATTACAAATTACCGTCAATGGTTGCACTAACTTTATTTGGAACAGCATTTACGGCTCACCATGCAGATGCAGCAGAAGCTACTCAAGACCAAACTAAAAACAAGAATGTACTGGATGACCAAACAACCTTAAAACAAGCTAACAATGCTAAAAAAGAAGTGAGTAACCCAACACAAAATATTTCTGGTACTCAAACTTATCAAGATCCAACTAAAGTAAAACCTGTACAGACTACTTCTACAGAAGATAATGATACATCTAAACAAAATGATACTGCAGATGTAACAAATATTACTAATACAACAAGTGATAGTACAAATTCTGATAAAGAATCTAAACAAAATGATACTGACAATCAAAAAGATGTGAGTACTGATGCTACTGATAA
Organism: Staphylococcus sp. HMSC13A10; assembly: GCF_001808005.1. Taxonomy (NCBI): domain Bacteria; kingdom Bacillati; phylum Bacillota; class Bacilli; order Caryophanales; family Staphylococcaceae; genus Staphylococcus; species Staphylococcus sp. HMSC13A10. Next base: position 25,014 of record NZ_KV791856.1, read on the forward strand.
TCAATCAACAACTAACGTTGACTCTGATAAATCAACTAACGATAATAATGAAGCTGTTAAAGAACAAACTGACAATAACACTAATGCTCAAGCTCAACAGCAAACTCAAGATACAGATAATAATGTAAAAAATAAAACTAGCCAAGAAACTAGTCAAAATGAAAACACTGAATCTACTAACCAATCAACTAAGCAAACAGTTAAAAATAATGGTGGTTATAGTTTAATTGATGATGAAGATGATGTTGAGAGTGAAAATGTGTCAGATAACAATTCAAATGACACTACTAAACAAACAGTAACAACTGCACAATCTGAAAGTAATAAAACAGATAAATCAGCTATCTCTAATCAAACTACAAAATCAACAAACACTAATACAACAAACACTAAAAATGATACTAAGGAATCAGCTAAAGTTGAATCAGCTAAAGTGAACGATTCATCAAATAATCAAGTGTCTACTTTTAGATCAGTAGCCAAACCAAGAATGATGTATGCAACTGCTAAAAAAGCAACATCTTCTTTACCAAAATACAAACCAGCAGTGAAATCTTCAATAAATGATTATATTCGTAAAAAGAATTTTAAAGCACCTCAGATTGAAGAAGATTATTCAACTTACTTACCTAAATATGGATACAGAAATGGTGTAGGTAAACCTGAAGGAATTGTTGTCCATGATACAGCTAATGAAAATTCAACAATTACGGGCGAAATCAATTACATGAAGAACAATTACAACTCAGCTTTCGTACATGCGTTTGTAGACGGCAACAGAATCATCGAAACTGCCCCTACTGATTACTTATCATGGGGAGCTGGTCCATACGGTAATGAACGTTATATAAACGTTGAAATTGTTCATACACATGACTATGATTCATTTGCACGTTCAATGAACAACTATGCTGATTACGCTGCAACACAATTACAATATTATGGTTTAAAACCTAATAGCGCTGAAAACGATGGTAGCGGTACTGTTTGGACACATTCAGCAATTAGTAGATGGTTAGGTGGTACAGACCATGCTGACCCACATGGTTACTTTAAACAACATAATTATAGTTATAATGAATTATACGATTTAATCAATGAAAAATATCAAATTAAAATGGGACAAGTTGCACCTTGGGGTACTACTTCAACAAGTACAACTAAACCTTCTAGTGGAAGTACAACAACTAAACCTACTACTAAACCTTCAACTAGTAATAGTAAATTAACAGTTGCTGCAAATAATGGTATGGCTCAAATTAACACAAAAAATAGTGGACTATACACAACTGTTTATGACAAAAAAGGTCACTCTACTAAAGAAGTACAAAAAGCATTATCAGTAACTAAAACTGCAACATTAGGTAATGATAAATTTTACCTTGTACAGGATTATAATACTGGGGAAAAATTTGGTTGGGTTAAACAAAATGAAGTAATTTATAATACAGCTAAATCACCAGTAAAAGTTAATCAATCTTATAATGTTAAATCTGGTACTAAAGCTTATACAGTACCTTGGGGTACTAGTAAACAAGTAGCTGGTACAGTTTCAGGAAAAGGAAATCAAACTTTTAAAGCTACTAAACAACAACAAATTGATAAATCAACATATTTATATGGTACAGTTAACGGTTTAACTGGATGGATTAGTAAAGCTTATTTAACTACACCTACTAACACTACTAAACCAGCTACAAAACCAACAACTAAGCCTACAACTACTAATAATAAATTAACAGTTGCAGCAAATAATGGCGTAGCTCAAATCAATTCTAAAAATAGTGGTTTATATACAACTGTTTACGATAAATCTGGTAAAACAACAAAAGAAGTACAAAAAACATTAGCAGTTTCTAAAACAGCTACATTAGGTAATGATAAATTTTACTTAGTTCAAGATTATAATACTGGCAAAACTTATGGTTGGGTTAAACAAGGAGATGTAGTCTATAATACGGCTAAATCACCTACTTCTGTAAATCATTCATATAGCGTTAAACCTGGTACAAAAGCTTATACAGTTCCTTGGGGTACTTATAAACAAGAAGCAGGAACAGTTTCAGGTAACGGTAACCAAACATTTAAAGCTACTAAACAGCAACAAATTGATAAAGCTACTTATCTATATGGAACTGTAAATGGTATCACTGGTTGGATTAGTAAGTATTATTTATCTGAACCAACTTCAACTAAATCAACTGTTGCTAAACCTAAAATGGCTTTTAAATCATATGCTGTAACAAACGAAGAAACACCTAAAACTCAAACTACGGCTAAAACTAACATTACTCAAACTACTAAAAAAATTGGTCAAGTAAAACTTAACAACTCTGGTATTCGTAGTTCTGTATATGATAAAACAGCTAAAAGTGGTACTAAATACGCAAATCGTACTTTCACAATTTCTAAACAAAGAACTGAAGGTAATCAAACTTATGTGTTATTACAAAACACAGTATCAAACACACCATTAGGCTGGGTTAACATTAATGATATTAATGTTCAAAACCTAGGAAATGAAGCTAAAGAAACAGGTAAATATAAAGTGAATAGCAATAATAATGGGCTTTATTCAATTGCATGGGGAACTAAAAACCAACAATTATTACCTACAAGTCAATTAGTAAATCAAACTTTTAACGCTTCAAAAGCTGTATATGTAGGTAACGAAAAATATTTATATGGTACAGTTAACAATCGCACTGGTTGGATTGCAGCAAAAGACTTAGAACAATCTAATACTAACAATCCTGCAACGCCATATAATTATACTTTCGTTATCAAAAATAATAATGGTTATTATTATGATGATCCTGCTGCAAAGAACGGTTATTCATTAAAAACTTATTATGAAAAACCATTTGTAGTCATTAAACAAAAACAACAAAATGGTGTTACTTGGTATTACGGTAAATTAACTAATGGTAAATATGCTTGGGTTAAAGCAAACGATTTAACAAAAGAATTGGTTAAGTATTCAAATACAGGACGTACATTAAACCAAATGGCTTCTATTCAAAGTAATTTAAGCTATGGCCCACAAGTTCAAAGAACTCCTGGCGTATGGTCAAATGCAACTTACTATGAAACAAAAAATGCTATGGATTCTAATAAATTAGCTAAAAATCCTGTATCTAAATATCAATTTTTACGTTTAGATCAACCACAGTATTTATCTGAAGCTACTTTAAATAAATTACTTAAAGGTAAAGGCGTACTTGAAAACCAAGGTGCAGCATTTAGTCAAGCGGCTAAAAAATATGGCTTAAATGAAATTTACTTAATTTCACATGCTTTATTAGAAACTGGAAATGGACAATCTCAATTAGCTAAAGGTGCTAACATTACAAACGGTGTAGTAAATACTCGTTCTGCAACTAAATATCATAATGTATTTGGTATTGGTGCTTATGACTATAATGCTCTAGGCGAAGGATTAAACTTTGCTAAAGCGTCTGGTTGGAATTCAGTTTCAAAAGCGATTATCGGTGGAGCTAAATTCATAGGTAATTCATATGTGAAAGCTGGACAAAACACGTTATACAAAATGCGTTGGAATCCTGCACACCCAGGTACACATCAATATGCAACAGATATTAATTGGGCAGATTCAAATGCACAAGTATTAAAAGGATTATATGATCAAATCGGAGAAGTTGGTAAATTCTTTGATATTCCTACATTTAAATAATTCTTATTTCGACTAACAAGATAATTCTTGTTAGTCGATTTTTATTACGTCCCCCTTCTCTTTTCTATGATCCTATAACCTTTAAAAGGAAATTTTCTTGTTAATATTATTCCGATATAAATAAAGAAAGCAATTTCTATCTTATTTCAATAGAAATTGCTTTCTTTATATTTATTAAATCTATAAATCATTGACTCACGACATTTTTAATATCTTTATCATCCATTAATGAAAACTATGGCGACTATTTAACTTGTTTAATAATTGATTTAAACTTTCGATTTCGTTTTCTGATAAGCATTGACATCTAGCCTCTATTAATTCACATCGAGCAGTATTTATCTGCTTAATTAATGCTCGTGCTTCCTCTGTAAGAATTAATTCCTTACATCTTAAATCTTCATGTGACTGCTGACTTGTAATATATCCTTTCAATACAAGTTTTTTAATCCATCGTGACACAATCGATTGTTCTCGACTAATCTTCATTGTTAAATCATATTGTGATAAACGGTCGTAATTATACAGTATTCGTAATAACTCTAATTGTTCTGATGTAATGTCTGTTCTTTGTCCAAAGCGTCGGTTAACTATATTCAAATCGTTGTTAGTAAGTGTAATAAGTTTTTCAAGTTGTTTATACATGCTGTTTCTACTCCACTTTATTTAGTTGATAATATTATATGCTTTTTTTATAAGATATACAATAGAATTTTATATTGTAGTCAAAATCGTTGCATTATCGCCATAAAATATAATAAATTAAGTACAGTTAAACAATAAAAAGGAGACATATTTATGCCTTCCATTAAGGACAGGGATTATTTTTTTGATAATGCCCGAGCGATACTTATATTTTTAGTAGTGTTTGGACATCTATTACAGCCGTATACTTCAGAAGATAAAAATTTATCAGCACTATATCTAGTTATTTATAGTTTCCACATGCCAACATTTTTATTTATATCAGGTTACTTTGCTAAAAATTTAGACAAACCTTATTATTTAGAAAATATTGCTAAAAAATTATTATTACCGTATTTCATATTTTTCGCATTTTACTCGGTGTATTATTTTTTAACTGGAAAAAGCGATAGTTTACAATTAGATCCATTCAACCCTGTATTTGCATTATGGTTTTTATTAACGTTATTCTTCTTCCATGTCGTTTTAGTTATTGTAAGAAGATATAATCCATGGATTGTTCTTACTATTTCCATTGTTTTTTCAGTATTTGCCGGTTATTCGGCTAACATTGATGAATACATGAGTATTTCTCGTACCATTGTATTCTTCCCAATTTTCTATTTAGGTCATTTATTTACTAAAAACCAAAGTATGGTGTTAAGAAGTAAAAAATGGGTGCCTATCTCCATTTTAGTATTTATCCTTTACTTTGTAGGTTATTATTTACATCCAATTAATTCTGATTGGTTATTAGGTAGTACGCCTTATACTTCATTAGAACAAAATGCCGAAGACGTATATAGTCCACTGAAACGTTTACTATTGTATGTAGTTATTTTAGTGTCGATGTTTGCATTCTTAAATTTAACATCTCAAAAATTACGTTTTTATACCTATATTGGTAGTAGGACAATGTATGTCTATTTATTACATGGTTTAATTATTGGTATTATTCGTGGATTTGAACTCTATCCATTTAAATCGCCAATTTCTGTATTTACTTATCTATTTTTATTTATTACATCTGGCATTATAGTTTATATCTTATCGAACCGGTGGATATGTAAATGGACAAATCCAATCATAAACTTAAAATCCCCTTCTAAATTCAAAGGGTAATGTTTATTATAAAATTAATTCGTATACCAAAATGTAGTGCTTAAAATATGTTATGATTGTAATAATTTGAAAGAATTATACGACATTTCAAACATTAAAAGTACTATATTTTGGTATTTTTTAGAGGAGTAATGATTTATGAAATTACAATTAAATGAGCAGTCAAAATTTTTAAAAGCACCTAGTATTCGACAATTTTCAAACCGTATGAAAGATATTGATGATTGTATCAATTTAACAATTGGGCAGCCTGATTTTCATATGCCAGAAGTGGTAAAAGACGCTTACATCAAAGCCATTAAAAATGACCAAACAAGTTATTCTCACAATAAAGGGATCATAGAAGCTAGACAGGCTATAAGTAATTATTATCAAAATAAATATGGTTTCGAATATAGTGTTGATGAAATAATTATGACTAATGGTGCTAGTGAAGCTTTAGATACTACATTGCGTAGTATTATCAATCCAGGAGATGAAATTATCATTCCAAGTCCTACATATGCGGGCTATATCCCTTTAATTCAAACTTTAGGTGCTGTGCCAAAATTTATTGATACTACCGAAACATCTTTCAAAATCACACCAGAATTGTTGAATCAATATATCAATGAAAATACAAAAGCTGTTTTACTTAATTATCCTACAAATCCTACAGGCGTGACATTAAATCGTGAAGAAGTCAGCGATATTGTAAATACATTGTCTAAATATAATGTATTTATCATTAGTGATGAAATCTATGCAGAAAACACGTTTAATGGTGTTCATACTTCTTTCGCTGAATTAGATGAGATTAGAGATCAATTAATACTCATCAGTGGTTTAAGTAAATCACATTCAGCAACTGGTATCCGTGTTGGATTTTTAATTGGACCAGAATATTTAATTGAAAAATTAACTTTCATGCATGCATATAATTGCATTTGTACAAATGTTCCAGCTCAACATGCATGTATCGCTGCATTAAATGAAGGTTTAGAAGCGCCAAAATATATGAATAAAGCTTATATTGAGCGTCGTGACTATTTAATCGAAAAACTTCAAGACCTTGGTTTCGAATTAAATGCTGTACCTGAAGGCGCATTTTACATTTTCCCAAGTATAAAAAATTATACAGATGATGATTTTAATTTTTGTGTTGATGTGTTAGAAAAAGCTCACGTTGCTATGGTACCTGGTTCGTCCTTTACAGATATTGGGAAAGGCCATGTAAGAATTTCTTATGCTTATGATATGTCATTACTCAAAGAAGGTATGTCACGTTTAGAAGATTATTTAAAAGAGCAATATCCGGAACAATTTCCAACTAATAAATAAATCATAAACACAGTAAAAAACCCCTTAAAGTATGATGGCTTTAACACCATACTTTAAGGGGTTCGTTTATATCAAATCTTATGGGAATTTAGGGAATTGGTCAAAGTCAGGGTCACGTTTTTCTTTAAATGCGTCACGACCTTCTTTAGCTTCATCAGTTGTATAATAAAGTAAAGTTGCATCTCCAGCCATTTGTTGTAAACCTGCTAAGCCATCTGTATCTGCATTCATAGCTGCTTTTAAGAAACGTAGTGCTGTTGGTGAATGTTTCATGATATCTTGACACCAAGCAACTGTTTCGTCTTCTATTTGATCTAATGGAACGACAGTATTAACTAATCCCATGTCTAATGCTTCTTGTGCATTATATTGACGACATAAGTACCAAATTTCTCTTGCTTTCTTATGTCCAACAATTCTTGCTAAATAACCAGAACCATAACCAGCATCAAATGAACCTACTTTAGGACCAGTTTGTCCGAAAATAGCATTGTCTGCTGCAATAGTTAAGTCACATACTACGTTTAATACGTTACCTCCACCAATAGCATAACCACGTACCATTGCGATAACTGGTTTTGGAATAACTCTGATTAAACGTTGTAAATCTAATACATTTAAACGAGGAATGTCATCTTCGCCAACATAACCACCGTGTCCACGTTTCTTCTGATCTCCACCAGAACAGAATGCTTTATCTCCTTCACCAGTTAAAATAATAACTGATATTTTTTGATCATCACGCGCACGTGAAAAGGCATCAATCATTTCAGCTACTGTCTTAGGTGTAAATGCATTACGTACTTCTGGACGATTAATTGTTACCTTTGCAATTCCATCGTAAAATTCATATTTAATTTCATCATATTCTCTAAGTGTTTCCCACTGTCTAGTCATTTTGCTCCTCCTTTAAAAAACCTAATATTATTGTATCAAATTCCGCGCTATCTTCCACGTGAATTGTATGACCTACTTCAGAAACTATTGTTTTTCTACTATTAATAATTTGTTCATTCATCTTTTGGGCAATATTTACAAATTTCTCATCTTTTTGACCAGCTAATATAATTGTCGGTATTTGAATGTTAATAAGTGATGGCCATAAATTTGGCATTTGCCCTGTACCATAATCTCTCAAAGCTTTTGCTAACTTACTAGGATCTTGATTCATTCTGTTTTGACGAATTTGTTTTTTAACTGATTTATCTAAATCATATTGGGATGCAAATAACGGTAATCTTTCCCAATCGTTAACAAATATTTCCAGTCCAGCAATTTCTAATACTTTCGCTCTAGCATTATCAACTTGTTGTCGTTCTATCTGATCTTCTTCTTTTTGTATACCGGGCGACGTGCTTTCTAATATTAAACCTGACAATTCATTAGTACCATGTAATGCATAGTAAAGTGATACTCTACCACCCATAGAATAACCTAATAAATATTGATGATATTGATGATATTCACTTAATATTTGGTCTAATTTTTGACTTATATATGAAAAGTTCCATTCTTGGTTCATAGGTGAATCATCATTACCATGTCCTGGCAAATCAACAGTCAATACATTAACTTGTTTAGTCAACGTATCTATATGACTATCAAATGTTGATCCATCACTAATAAAGCCATGTAACATAATCAACAATTGATTGGATGGTTTGTTGGATGAATAAAATTTATGATGTAGCATTAATTATTTCACTCAATTTCTTATATAAAATTTGATGTTGCTGTAAATTGTCTTCTCTATCAGTAATGATTTCATATACGATAGCGCCGGATTGTGAAAGCGTCATATCTTTAAATTCAGATAAAGTATTAAAACGTTTGAAATTAAATTCATATAATAATGCGGCATGTTCAAAATCCAACCCAGTTGGTGTACCAAATAAACGCTCAAAGTATTCTGATGCAGATGATTTTTGAGGTAAATATGAAAAGATACCTCCCCCATCATTATTCAATAAAATTACATTTAAGTGTATGTTATTTAATTTTGACATGAGTAGTCCATTCATATCGTGGTAAAAAGCTAAATCTCCAATTAATAAAGTAACATGTTTATGAACTGCCATACCTAATGCTGTAGATACAACACCATCAATACCATTGGCACCACGATTGGCATAGATTTCAGCTTCACTATTAAATAATAGATTATCAACATCTCTTACTGGCATACTATTACTTACAAATAATGCATCTTGTTTAGTTAGTTTTGAAATCAATTCTCCTACATAAGCCCCTTCATCAGTAGCATGTTGTAGATAATCATTTATTTCAATACGAGCTTGCTTTTCTAATGTTTGCCATTTCTCTATCCATGCTTTTCTATTAATAGGTTGGTTATTCTTTAAAGATCTGAAAAAGTCATTCGCAGATATTTCATAAGAAACATCAGGCGGTACTGGAAATACATCAATTTTATCATTATTTTGAACTAATATTTGAAACGCTGATGTAGCCTTCAACCATTGATTTAACTTTTTAGATATAACAGGTTTACCAACTCTAATTACAAAATCGACTTCCCAATCCATACCAGCTCGATACAATAAATCATACGTTGTAATAACATTAGGATGATTATTACGTCTTAACTGACTTAGCGGATCGGCTAACACAGGTAAATCATTTTCAGTTGCATAAGATAATATTTGGTCAACTTCTTGGTGTTGCATATCACCTACTATGATTAAACCTTTATCTTTTTCTATCTTTTCTTTGATTGGCATAACATCAATCATTTTTTGATAATGTGGTAGTGTCTTAGATTCTGATTTTAATAATTCTGTTCTATCTAAATTAGGTGTTAAAGGTTCTCTAAATGGTAAATTAAAGTGAATTGGTCCTTTGTGTGGTCCAAATAAATACTGACTAGCAATTTGCATTTGATAATGAATAGTATCTAGCATATTTGTTGTTCCATCAGCAATTGGCATATCAAATTGGAAATTCACATAGTTACTAAACATATTCACTTGATTAATTGCTTGTGGCGCTCCTACACTTCTTAGTTCATGAGGACGATCACTAGTTAAGACAATAAGTGGTATACGACTAATCTGACTTTCAGCAATTGCTGGTGTATAATTAGCTGCTGCTGTACCAGAAGTACATAATATAGCTACAGGTCTCTCGCTACCTTTTATTAAACCTAGTGCAAAAAAGGCAGCGCTTCGTTCATCTGGATGAATCCAAGTTTTAATGTTTGGATGCGCTTCTAATGCGATAGCTAATGGGGTCGAACGAGATCCCGGACTAATTACAACTTCTCTTACGCCATAAGCATATAATTCTGATGCAAATGTAAATACTTGAGTTGTTAATGCTTCATTATAATTACTCATTTTCATCTACTCCTAATGCATTCATCATTGGTGAAAATTTTACTGCTGTTTCAGCAATTTCACTATCTGGATCAGAGTCTTTCACTATTCCACAACCTGCAAATAATGTTGCTTGATCGCCTTTAATTAACATCGAACGAATAGCTACTATAAATTCACAATCATCATATACATCAATAAAACCTACTGGTGACCCATATAAACCACGTGTTCCAAATTCTTTTTTCTCAATAAATTCTAATGCTTCATCTTTAGGGTATCCACCTAATGCAGGTGTAGGATGCAAACGATCGATTAAACTAATATATGAATGATCATTTAACTTACCTTCTATTTGTGTATATAAGTGATATAAATGGTCATTTTTTAAAATATTAGGTGTTTCATTGTAGTCTACATCTTCAACATAAGGTTGAATATCATTTAAGATACTTTCAACGACAAATTGATGTTCACCTAAATTCTTTTTGTCATTTAGAAAAGCATTTATATTCGCTTGATCTTCCTGTTCATCATGAGATCGTTTAATTGTTCCAGCAACAGCTTTAGTAGATAGAACTTGATTCTCAACTTTGATTAATTGTTCTGGTGTTTGTGAAAAGAAGACAGATTGATTTGATTCAAGTAAAAAGATATAACTGTTTTTTTCATTTTTTAAAGCTTTAGATAAAACATATGGAATGCTGATTTCTTCATCAAATTTAATTAAACGTCTACGTGCTAAGACAATTTTCTTAGAATAATCTATACTTTCGATGGCTTCTTTAACCAAGTCACGCCATTCGTCTAAATAAATATCTTCCATTCTTGTCACATTACCTATATGCTCATCGTATGAATCTACATTGACCTGCTCAAATTGACTAACTAATGTTTTAAAAGCATCTATATCAAATTTATCTCTTTCTGTTGTGTAAGTGATAAAATGACGTTGTCCCTCTGTTGAGATTAAAACTTCAGGTAATACAAAATGATTTAAACCGTATTCTCTCCACTCATCATCTGATTTATGTTTTGAAAATTGAAAACCACCACATAAACGTAAATGGTGTTTTTCACTATCTGGATGTATTAATTCTATATCTTTTTTTAAGGCTTCCCATTCTTTAAAGATAGACTGTTTATTTTCGAAATTATTTTTGAACTTTCGAATTGCATGATATCCGAAATATGAAGATTGATTATCGTTTAGACGTAAATAAAAACGATCACCTGCTTGTGATTCAGTTAAATGAAATAACGTACTTGGATCTATACTTTGGTTGATTTCAACTTCTACTGAGACCCAATCTTTAGAGCTTCCATATAACTTATTGACAATCTCATCTTCTTTAACGTTAACAGCCATTCATTTCACTTCTTTCTTCTATATTTACTCATTAGTATATTGTATCATTTTTCAAACTTAATTTTAGTGGAATTGCTTAATAAAGTAATGCAATTTTTCACGTGAATTGACCTTTATTAATAATTACTTTAAAATATTAATGTTAAAACTATAAAAAAATAAGAGGTTATAAATTATGGCAGATCAATATCAACAATATTCAACTGTGAAAAAATATTGGCAATTAATGAGACCTCATACTTTAACTGCTGCAGTTGTTCCCGTGTTAGTGGGTACTGCATCGGCTAAACTATATCTTCTAGGAAGCGAAGATCATCTAAAATTTAGTTTATTCTTAGCAATGTTACTTGCTTGTTTGTTAATTCAAGCAGCTACCAACATGTTTAATGAATATTACGATTTTAAAAAAGGTCTAGATGATCATACATCCGTAGGTATTGGTGGCGCTATTGTACGTAATGGTATGAGCCCTAAATTAGTTATGAACATCGCAATTGCCTTTTACATTATTGCCGCTTTACTAGGTATATTCCTCGCTTTCCAAAGTTCATTTTGGATTATTCCTATTGGGATTGTATGTATGGCGATTGGTTATTTATATACTGGCGGTCCAATTCCAATTTCTTGGACACCGTTTGGTGAATTATTCTCCGGCTTGTTTATGGGTATGATTATTATTCTTTTATCATTCTTTATTCAAACTGGAAATGTACAAGGATTAATTGTATGGTTAAGTATTCCTATCGTTATTACAATTGGTCTTATTAACATGGCTAACAACATTAGAGACCGTGTTAAAGATAAAGCAAGCGGACGTAAAACTTTACCAATTTTACTTGGTAAACGAGCATCTGTTATCTTTATGGCAACTATGTATATCGTTGCGTATTTAATTGTCATTTTCACTGCATTATTTAAATCTGGTGGATCACTCTTCTATTTATTAGTATTATTGTCATTCCCAATGCCAATTAAAGCTGTTAGAAGATTTAATAAAAACGACACACCAGAAACAATGATGCCAGCAATGGCTGCTACAGGAAAAACAAATACTATTTTCGGTATTTTATATGCATTAGGCATTTATATTAGTGCATTACTTGGCGCAATTTAATTAAATATATAGATAGTCGACAATGAACATGTTCATTGTCGATTTTTTTATTGTTTAATCATATGTTGATATATATGACCGTATAGATCAATATCACTAACTGTTTTAAAACCTAGTTTTTCGTATAATCTTTGTGCTCTAGTATTACCATAATCGCAATTTAAACTCCATTTTTTATCGGAATGATTTTCAATCACATACTTTAATAAACTTGTGGCTATTCCTTTACCTCTATATTCCGGGAAGGTAGCAACTGTTTCGATATACATTTCATCATCTTCTGCTTCTTTAATAGGTAATGGTGTACCAAATGCTCTGATATCTTCATCGAGTGGAAGTTCAAGCCATTTCTTTTCATATTCAAGTTCATTTTCACCATCATATGCAATTAAACAACCTGCTACTTCGCCATCTTCCTCATAAACCCAAACGTTCTCATAATAACTACGATATTTAACATTGACCACACTCAATTCTAAAATATGAATAATTCGTTCTTTACTTATTTGCTTCACCATATCTAATTCCATGTCTTCCCATATCATATAACATAATTCCGCTATTCTTTTATTATCACTAGGATGCGTTTGTCTAATCATCAAATACCCTTCCTTTATTAAGTGTCTTAATTTAATTATATAGAAACTAAGCTACGATATAAACGAAAGTCATCATCTAATTTCCAATAGTTATCATGACTCATTTTAAAATGTCTTTGTTGATATCATAATATATAACACATACCTATAATTACAGTTTAATTGAATAACTAACCCTTAATTGTTTAAAATAAAAATTAAGGAGGCAGTCAATCATGAAAGTGAACAAACTTATTTATATACTTGTAGCAATCTTTTTAGGCGGCGTGGGTGTCCATAAATTTTATGCCGATAAAGTTGGTCAAGGCGTACTACATCTCGTTTTCTTTTGGACAGGAATTCCTAGTATTGTAGCAATTGTACACGCTATTATCGTTGCATTTACTAAAAAAGCTGATAAAGATGGATATATTGTATTCGAAAGGTAAAAAACGATTATAATATTCATATAAAAATCATATCTTACATTTAAAATGTTGAAATTTGGGTATATATAACTTAAATAGAACAAAAATAAAGGGAGATTTTTTAATGATGAATATTATTAAACGCGCAATTAGAATAGTTATTACAGGTTACATTGTAAAAGCTATCCGCAATTTAATTTCAGGTAAATCAAACGGTGGAAAATAAATATTTGAGTTATGTGAAAAAGTCAGTCCTAAATGGGCTGACTTTTTGCTTTACTATAATTTTTTAAGTTCACAAGCTAAATCTTTATCATTTAATTGATCGCTTTGACTAAGATGTATGATAATATTTTCCTTTTCAGATTGAGTTCTATTTTGACTCATTTTAAATGCTGCTTCAAGTTTGTTAATTTTAACTTTAAATCCAACAATACCTTTAATTTGTTGTTTTGCTTCTTTAGATAAATTATTCCAAGTTGCACCATTAGGTCGATGATTTTCATATTTATCAAGCATTTTAATTAATTCACTTTCTAATTCTTCAGTTGTTAATAATTGTCCTGTTCCATATGCATGAACGCTTTGGTAATCCCAAGTCGGCACATCTTCAGTATCATACCAAGTTGAAGATATATATCCATGAGACCCTTGAAAAATGATTAATACTTGCTGATTCTGATCGATCGTTTTCCATTGTTCATTACCTTTAGCAAAGTGACCCGAAATGTATAATTCATTATGTTTTTCTTCAATATTTACTGGTAAATGAGTAGCAATTGGTGTCGTTCCATTATAAGTAACTATCGTGACAAAATTATGTTCATTCATAAATGATTTAATCATTTCATAATCATGGATTTGATATTGCTTTGGAATATACATATAATTCTCCTCCCTTTTATATAGCAATAGACATTATTTCATCAATTTGTTTATCTTCTCCCATATAAAAAGCATGTTCCCCTATTTTTTCAAAGCCAAGTTTTTTATAAAATTGAATTGCTTTTAGATTGTGTTCCCAAACGCCTAACCATATTTTGTTGTATCCATGTTCTCTTGCAACCTTTAAAGCATGATTATAAAGTTCTCTTCCAACACCCATTTTTTGATAATGGTTAAGTACGTAAATTCGTTCAATTTCAATATATTCATTACCAAAATCTTCGGTTTGTGCCTTGTTAATATTGAGTTTTAAATACCCAGCCAATTGATCTTCAACATAAATAAAATATATAAATGAATCTTCATTTTGCAATTCTTTAAGCACATTATTATCAGTGAAAGTTTGTTTCAAATAATTATCAATATCTTCATCTTTATTTTGTGGTCTAAATGTTTCATTAAAAGTCTTATATTCAATATTTTTTAATTTTTCTAAGTTCTCTTCATTACATTGTCTTATTAACATAGTAATAACCCCTTTTTAATATATTCGCTTGTTACCATTTTTAACATTTTTCCAATCCTCAGATATATTATGTTTAACTCTATTCAACATTTTTGATAATTCATCAATTTCTTTATTATTGAATCCCTCTAATGCCACTTCATTGGAATGATTGTTTTCCCTTATAATAAATGGATATAATTTCTGCCCTTTTTCAGTAGGATATAACAATTTGTTCTTTTTATTATTTTCATTATAGGTTTTATATATAAAATTGTTCTTTTCCAAATTTTTAATTGATCTTGATGCTGTAGCTCTATCAATTTTCAACATATCTACAAGTTGCTCTTGTATCATACCTGGATTTTCACAAATTCTTACTAAATAGATAAATTGACCTTTTGAAAGTTTCAAATCTTTAAATTCAATATTACTGATTGAATCTAATGCTCTTGCTATTATTCCTATATCTCTTAAAATATCTTGCAAATTCTACACCTCTTTTTATTGCATTTGCAATAATTTTACAAACTAAGAATAACACATTTATGGTATATTTACGAATTTAATATGATTTTTAGTACATGTTTCTGCGTATCTCTGAATTATTTTAAACTACCTTACCAAATGAATACTAAGTGACAAGAAATAAAAATCAATATATAATAAAATAAATTTTATAAGTAATAATATTTATAACTATATCTAGAGTTTCCTTATTAATATACATGTTAGATTAGTAAACTTATAAAGTTTAATTTTAAATCTTTATTGTTGGAGGTCATGTATCAATGAGAATTGGCATATTATTAATTAGATGGATGTTGGCAGTGTCTTTCTTAGTACATGGAACACTAAAATTCCATGATTTAAATGGAACTATTCATTTCTTAGGTTCATTGGGGCTAACACCTACAATTGCTATTTTAATGTCTATTGGTGAAGTCATTGGTGGAGTTTTTTTAATATTTGGTATCTTAACGCCTTATGTTAATGTTTTTTATATTTCTGTCATGCTTGGATCAATATTCACTTTAAAGATTACACGAGGTTATGTAAGCGGTTATGAGTTTGAAGTTATACATATTGTGATGAATATAGCTGTAATGATGAGTTATAGTTGGAAAAAATGGATTCAATTTTATTAAATAAATTAACTTGGCTGTTGTGATTTTAATATATCAAAACAAATTATTTAAGCAAAAGGAGAATTGATTTTGCAGACACCTGAAGATAAATTGATTGAAAAAGTAAAAGAGCTACGCAAAGAATATGAAGAAAATGAATTGATGACTGAACTCATTCTTGAGTTTTTAGTTAAACAATACGTTAAAGAAGAATATAGGAAGTAATATAACTTAGTAGTGTATTTTAAACGATTAAATTTAGAAACATTTTGATTAGAATCGAATTGAGTTGAAATAATTAACCAAATTTAATAGATTAAAGCCACGTATCAAAAGGATAACTAATAATTTTATAATTATTAAATAAATAAGATAGACTAACTGAATAGTCTATCTTATTTTTTTATTTTTTATCTTTTTTAGTTGGTGATAAAAAATATAATGGTATTAGTATAGCTAATGACAACATTAAATATCGTCTTATTATTTCATAGGTATCTGTCCAAGGAATACAAATTAGGGCAACCCCTACTAATATAATTAATATGAGATAAATATGTTTTTGTCTAATAATACCACCTCTTATAAGACTGCAATAACAAATACTTGGTCTAAAAAATAAATGTTCACTAAAACAATGCTAAATATAAAGTAAATCTTATGATTACTGAATTTCTATTTTTATTATAAAGGCTTATTTGTAAACAAAAAATAAACCTGGAATGGATTTAGACCATTCTAGGCTTTTGAAGTCTAAGCCGACAACCAAACCGACAATATTGAATGAAAATTTAAATGTTGTCGAATTCGTTGACATTTTAATTCAAAACAGATTTTCACCAAAATAAAAAAGAACGTTGATTTAACAACGTTCTTCGGAAATAGTGTTAATCAGATTTTCACTGATTTTTACTAAAATACGGAAACGGAGGGATTCGAACCCTCGCGCCGCTCTCGCGACCTACACCCTTAGCAGGGGCGCCTCTTCAGCCAACTTGAGTACGTTTCCATGGCTCCGCAGGTAGGACTCGAACCTACGACCGATCGGTT
>NZ_KV791856.1:42241-164590 GCF_001808005.1 Staphylococcus sp. HMSC13A10
AGCCGATAGCTCTACCACTGAGCTACTGCGGATTAATTAAATTTTATTGATATCTCTATCAAGCACAAATATTATTATATCAATATTGTACAAATTTTCAAGAGATAACTTAAAAAAATATGCGGAACATTTACACTAAATTAATATAACGTTCCAGATATTATAAACTTCAACATATTTTTATTTGTCTACAAATAGGGAATAACGTGAAAGTGCTTCAAAGATATTTAAAGAGGATTTTTCATAATCAATAGGTTTATCGGGGTCATTTGATTTCATGCGGGATTGTTTATCAACCATGTAATAAAAGATAATTGCATTGGTGTATTGATGCCATAAACTGTGAAATGATATGTTCAAAATAATCGTTTCATTATTAGCAAATGTGATTTTACATTTACGATGTTTTAATTCTTTAATTGATTCAACATAATGCATGTTAATCCATAAATTTTCTTCTTGCCTGTCAGAATGTGTTGGGAAAAAATAAGTAGGAAAAATGGGTGTTAATAAAATCGGGGGTTTACTAGAAATACCTGTAATACGATTAGTTTCTGCTTTTTTACTTAAATAATTATTACCGTAAAATTTGCATGATCTTTCAATAATCTTTTGAACCTTAAATGGACTCTGAATAATTGACTTATCATACCTTAATATTTCAGAACCATTTTGCTGATTATTTTCATCATAGTTAGGTCTGATAACCATATCTCCCTTTCTAATAACGTAAATACTCTGAGTTGTCATAGGGAAAACCTCACTTTATTTAGTTTTATTATTACCCTTAATTTTTTGAGTAATAATACATTTTTTATTTTATAACAAAATTGTGTAAAGTCAAGTTCTCCTTTCGGTGTAATAATATACATATTTCTTGATAAAAAGTCAGAAAATTCATTGATTTCAAAATTCAAAATATGTATAATATTTATATAATAAATACAATTGAAAGGTCGAGATCTTTATGAATCATAATACTCATGTGAAGCATACGACACTAGAACAATTTGTAACTACTGTTAATGATTTAGGCGTTGAACTTGTCATTGACGAAGCACTTAGAGAAGTAAGAAAAAAAGAACTGAGAACTTTAATCGATGAAGCATTAGTCAATAAAGACGAAAATGCATTCAACGAGTACATGGTAGAATATAAAAATTTGGAGGCATTACTCAGTGAATAATTTAGATTCGAGTCATTCAAAATAAGGTCTATTCCCTACTTAATTGAGCTAGAGAATAGACCTTTTAATTTATATTAATTAAGACATTAATCTTAATATTTCATTTCTATCTATATCACCAAAATAATGATATAAATCGTAATTTGCTAAAGCTTCTTCCAAGTGATTAAAGTCATGTAAACAACCTTCCAATGCATGTTCTAATTCGGTAATATCCCCTTCCCCAAAGAAATCACCAAATATTTTAGCGTGTTCTATTTTTCCTTTTTTTACATCCAATTTAATTTGAATGAAACCTCTATCAAATTTCTCTTCACGTTCAAAATTATATTTAGGATTTTTACCATAATTCCAATCCCATGTGCGGTATTTCTCATTACTGAGTTTTTCGATATTTTTCCAGTCTTCATCTGTTAGAATATATTCTTCAACTTGTTGTTCACCAAATATCGTTTTCAATATAATTTGTTTAAATTGATCAATATTAATTGGCTCATTTAAAAATTCTTCAATGTTTGCAACACGTTTACGTACTGACTTAATACCTTTAGATTTAATTTTTGCTGGATTTACTTTTAATGCATTTTGAACTTCATCTAACTCACTATTTAACATCAAAGTACCATGACTAAACATTCTATCTTTCACTTTAACCATTGCATTACCAGAAATTTTTGCAGCTCCCACTTGAATATCATTACGGCCTGTCATTTCCGCATTGACGCCAAGTGATTGTAAAGCCTGCACAATAGGCTCTGTAAACTTTTTAAAGTTATGGAAACTATTACCGTCATCATCAGTGATAAAACTAAAATTCAAATTACCAGTATCATGGTAAACTGCACCACCACCAGAAATTCTTCGTACTACGTCAATTCCTTTTTCATCAACGTATGTTTTATTAACTTCTTCAATGGTATTTTGATTTTTACCTACGATTATTGATGGGCGATTAACATAAAATAAAAAATAGCTTTCTTCAGCTGGAAGGTTTTTTAAGACATATTCTTCCATAGCTAAATTCAATGTTGGATCAGTTATATTATTGTTACTTATAAATTTCATATAAAACTCTCCTTAATAGATTCTATATATGCCCTTACTTTATTTATGCCTTATTTACATTTAAAATTCCAATTATTTACTCAATAATGACAAATTTTTCATAATTTATGAATTAAATTGTAGGGTTTTTAGTGTTATTAGTTTATTTGTAGCGTAATTTTTAGTACAATATAGTCTAGCTATGAATTAAGGGAGGACTCGAAATGACTGTTGCAGAAGTAGGTAATATCGTAGAATTTTATGATGGTTTAAGAGGCCGTGTAGAAAAAATAAATGACAACTCAGTTATCGTTGACTTAACTATTATGGAAAACTTCAATTCACTTGATTTACCTGAAAAAACGGTTATTAACCATAAACGTTATAAAATTGTTGAACAAGAAGGTTAATTGAAATGAAAAAAGTTTCGAAAGCTTTGCTATGGTTTATAATTAGTTTCATAGTTTTTCATGCTATTTTACTTATCATGTGGGGCGAGCATCAAGAATACTGGTATTTATATACAGGAATTATGCTTATTGCTGGTATTAGTTATGTGTTTTATCAAAGAGATATCAAATCAAAGCGTTTATTAACCTCTATAGGCATTGGTATTATAGCCAGTATTATTTTAATTATTATTCAATTGGTTTTATCACTGATAACATCTGATTTAACCTATGCTTCATTGATTCGAGAATTAACTAAAACAGGCGTTCATTGGAAATGGCAAATGCTAATTACATTATTATTTGTTATACCATGTCATGAATTATATATGCGTACTGTTTTACAAAGTGAGTTAGATAAATACAATTTGCCTAACTGGTTATCTATTTTAATCACTGCAATTTGTTCAAGCTCTCTATTTATATATTTAGATAATTGGTCGATAGTGATATTTATTTTTATAACTCAATTATTATTATCAATCAGTTACGAATATTCTAGACGTATTGCTACAACATCAATTGCACAAATTGTTGCTATCATTTTATTATTA
This sequence comes from Staphylococcus sp. HMSC13A10, assembly GCF_001808005.1. Lineage (NCBI taxonomy): Bacteria > Bacillati > Bacillota > Bacilli > Caryophanales > Staphylococcaceae > Staphylococcus > Staphylococcus sp. HMSC13A10. The sequence goes on from NZ_KV791856.1 coordinate 45,475, forward strand.
ATTTTTCATGGATAGATTCTGATTTTATTTTTCAGAAATATTAAAACATAACATATTATAAAAGAGCTTCAAATCGGTTATAGTAACTCGATTTGGAGCTCTTTTATAATAAATAAAGTAATTTTCATTTTTACAACGTTATTATAAGTGAGAGGGTAAATATTAAAAATGTTATTTAAACACCTCAAAGTTTTGTTCTAAATTAATCTTATATTTTGAATCAGCTAAATTTTTAGCAATTAACATGCTCATAGTTTCTTCACTAGTATGATGAATCGTTGCATCTTTTAAATACGATTGATAGTTTCTGAAACAATAATCAGTCATTACTATTCTATATAAATTATTTGGATTAATATTATCCAACGTGACACGATTAAAAGGTTCTTTAGTCATATCTACTTTATAATCAAATCCCTGCCACAATGTGCATAGTGTTTCGTCAATAAGCGTAGATTTTAGTGTATCCGCTTCAAACTCAATATATGAATAAGAAAATTCTAATATATCTTTAATACATTGACCTTTTATTGTTAAATCTACAGGTTTATCTGGATATGGATAAGCCTCATAAATTTGACGATTAGATATAATACCATGCAGCCCTTCTTCGCCATTCTTAGGTACGTGAACGCAACTAATTGGGTAATCATAAGCTAATCTAATACTATCATGTAATAATTGAGCAAATGGATGTGGTTGACCTACTAACTCAGCTAAATCTTTAACAGGTAAATTAACATGTTCATCATTTATAACTTCATTTGCCCAATGTTCAACTGCTTTTCTATCATAATACGTTACTTTAAGTAGATCTTCATCTTCGTCATAATCATTTAAATCAATGACCTCTGGCGATATTTCTTCCACTTCATATGTATTCGTTCTTTTTTTAAATTTAATTTTCACATGAACAAGTTCTTCGGCATCTTGTCCGGCTTGAACGTAGACTGTATCATGGTCTTGTCCTACAAGTGTTTGATGTTGGTGTGCAGTTATAATTAAATCAATCACACCAATTTCTTTCATCAATATTTCAGCTTGGTTAACGTTATCTTCATTTTTCTTTTCTGAATTACTAAATTTATCTAATCCACCGTGATATATTACAATTAAAAAGTCAGGTTCTTCTATTTCATGAATATATCTAATCCATCTTTTAGCTGACAGTATTGTTTTTTCAATACTAACGTCTTGTTCCATTTCTGCATATTCATTTTTCATAAGTCCATCTGCAGTTAGTCCAACGATAGCTATTTTCAAATTATCAAAATTTTGAATTGAGTATGGTGTTGAAAAGTATGGTTCTTTAGTTTTGATATATTCTATATTAGCTGATAACCACGGAAATCTTGCTAAAGCAACTGAACGTGTTAAAAACGATAATCCAAATTTAAATTCATTTGGGCTAATACCACTTGCATTATATTGCATTGCATTCATTAATTTTATCATTGGATGACGTTTATATGGCGCAACAATTGCATAATAAAATGCCGCTAGTGAGCCGGCTAAACTACCACCGCTATCCAATAAAATAACTCTTTGATTATTCTCTCTTACTTTATTAACAAATGTTCCAGCACGATAGATATTTGATCCATAATCCCCATTTAAAAAATGACTATGCATATCCGAAGTTACGATTACATCTACGTTTATATTTTCGTTTCTCTCCATCTTAAAACACCTCTCATTATGCATAGTTTAACATGTAATCATATCTTTACGATAACACTTTTACTATACCTATAATTTTTAATTAAAAAAAGACACTCCAAGTAAAAATAGCTTTTAATACTTGAAATGCCTTTAATATAGAATTTAACCAATTTGAATACGTTCTTTAGGATAATGATATTTTTTAGGTTCTTTTCGTCCCCCTATCATTATGATAAAGGAGATTAACCCTACACGTCCGATAAACATTAATATCATCAAAATAATTTTAGTTAAATTACTAATATCATCTGTAACACCTAATGTGAGTCCACACGTACCAAATGCTGACATCACTTCAAAGAACACTTGTAAGAAAGTTAGTTTACCTTGTTCTGCTGCGGATATAATTATCATACTCGTGAATGTTAAAATTGAAGCCATTGTAAACACCATAAATGAACGTTGAATATCCATTATATGAATTTCACGGTTAAACACTTTGATGGATGTTTTATCTGCCGAATTACTAAAATTAATAACAAATAGTATTAAAATAGCAAATGTAGTAGTACGTATACCACCACCTACCGAACTAGGAGATGACCCGATAAACATTAATAAACTCATAATAATATTTGTGGGGTCGCTAAATTGTGAAACGTCTATAGTTTGCAATCCTGCACTTCTCGTTGTAGCAGATTGAAACAGAGAGTAAAACAATGACTGGTGCCAACTCATGCCTTTAAATGCATGATTATGTTCTAAAAGAAATATTATTATCACACCAAATACAAATAAAAATAAATATGTTGAAGTAGTAATTTTCGTAAATAATGAGAATCTAAAGTTAGTTACTCTATTTTTTATATATGCTTTAACTTCAAGTAATACTGGGAATCCTATCGAACCTAAAACTATTAAAAACATTACTATCGTTTGTACAAAATAATCTTTTGCATAAGGCACTAACGAATCACCAGTAATATCAAGACCACCGTTTGTTGTTGCAGAAATAGAAACAAATATTCCTTGCATAATAGCATATTTTAAATCTGGATTGTCTCTGTAAAAATAAAATGCAAGCAATATTGCGCCGATAAATTCAATAACGATTATTGTTCTAACTATTTCAAGTATCAGCTTAACTGTTCCACTCATTGTATCTTTATTATTATCAAGCATAATGAGTTGACGTTCACGAATACCTATGTGCTTACCTAAAACAACCCACAACAAGGTTCCAATAGCCATAACACCAATTCCACCAATATTTAAAATTACTAATATAATGATTTGACCAAAAGTTGAATAAGTATCAACAATACTGATTGGTGTTAATCCAGTCACACTTATGCCTGATACAGCCACAAAAAGTGTATCTATTGGATTTACGTCAACGCCAGACTTATGCACATATGGTAAATTCAATAATAAAAATGCGACGATTATAGCTGCTAAATAATAAAGTACTATCCCTTGTTGAGGACTGGACCTTTTTAATAGTTGACCAAAAATCGACATTCATTTCACCTCAACATCATTTTAATTTAATATCTATACTTTTCTCTTTACCGTTTCGATATATTTTAGCTTTTAATGTATCTTTATCTTCCCTATGACTAAAAATAATTTGTCTATAACGTAAATTGTCTTCTAATCTTTTACCATCTAATTCTACTATTACATCGTCTTTTTTCAACCCTGATTTATCTCCAAGTGAATTAGGTTTAACTTCACCTATTAAAACGCCATTTTTAATTTGATCAGGTAAATTGATGGATTGACGTTCACTATTGTCTATATCAGCAATATTTTTAATTTTAATACCAGTATTAGGATATTCAATTTTACCATCTTTTTCTAACTGTCTAGCCACTTTTTGAGCTTCATTAATAGGAATAGCAAATCCCATTCCTTCAACGTTATCCATATCTATTTTAAGCGATACAATACCTATAAGTTTACCATCTCTATCAACTACTGCACCACCTGAATTCCCTGGATTTACGGGCGCATTAATTTGAAATGCTTTCATTAATACATCATAGCTATCGTCTTTATCTATATCTACTGGTACATGTCTATTCAAACCAGAAATGATACCATCTGATACACTCTCTTTAAAATCTACACCTAAAGGATTACCTACTACTAATATAGGCTCTCCCAAAACTAAATGATTGGAATCTCCAGTTTTAATTGCTTTAACGGACTTATCTACACTTTTGGCTTTTACAACTGCAATATCAGACCATTTATCAGTTCCAACAACCTTACCTTCAACTGATTTATTATTTCCAAATGTAATTTTTTGTTTATCCTTATCACCCACTACGTGAGCGTTAGTCATAATAAAAAGAGAGTCGCCCACTTTTTTGTAGACGACACCTGAACCAATTTCATTATCTGCTTTAGATGTGTTATTAGGAACCGAAGTATCTTTTACTTCTTCATTTTCCACAGTAACAACAGATTTAACTGAACTATTGGCACTTTTCATTGTATCTGTATAATGTTTATTCGTTGGTGATAAAGCACTATCATTGGTGTGATCGTTTTTATTAACGTTAGTAAAAATAGCGTTAAGGATAATTATTAATAAAATAATACCAATAATAATAGCAATTTTAGGCCAATGTTCAATAAAGAATGATTTAATTATATCAATATAATCTTTATTCTTATTATTAGATTTATTTTCTGATGAAGATGCGCTCATATGTTTAGCTTTATTGTTGTGATCTTTATCGCGTTCTTTTTCATTTTGATGATGACTTCTCTCTTTACTTTCTGTTAAACCACTATTTTTAGCTGAACGTGTTTCGTTGTCATTTGTAGCATTTTCTTTTTCATTCTTTGATTTATGCTTACTATTAGATTCTATGTTATTTTCACTAGAATCTTTATCAGTATCTATTTTATTTTTTGACTTATTTTCATCCAAATTATTAAACTCTGAGCTAGTATTTATACTTTTATCAGTATTAATACCATTTTCGTCAGTTTGTTTTAAATCGTTCGTGTTATCTTTTGATTGATTTTTGGATCGCTTTAATTGATGTTCTTCAGGTAACGTTAAATTTGATTCATTATGTGATGATGAGTCTTGGTCGTTGTCCATTTTATTACTAGATTGTGAAGCGATATTTTGTTGTTGTTGAATTTCATCTTTAGTCAATTTTTCTATTCTTGCTTTTCTTAAATTGTCTTTGACTCTTTCTTCATTAACTTTAGATTGATATTCGTCTTTTTTTGCTTGAATTCTTTCTTCTTCCTTTTGTTGTTCTACTCTAGCTTCTCGTTCTTCATTATGGAAGAATTCACGACGTTCTCGTCGATAGTTTTTACGAGGGATGACTTGTTTTTTATTTTTATCCACTAGATAGTTCACTCCTATCATTTCACTCAATTATCTTTATTATGACATACTCAAATAATAATGAGGTAATATTTTCTAGAAAAGATTGTATATTCCTAAGAAAAAGTCCTATGTATACGTAAATTTTAATATTTTATAATTAAAACTGCAATGTTGTATAGTAACAAAAAAGACTTCGTTCTAATTTGAACGAAGTCAATTAATACTATTTCTTTTTCTTTTTATTATTCACTACTGATGTTAACCAACCGATAACAACAAGTAAAATAAGTACTGCCCAGAAGATTGATTGCCATAAAACAGTATGTGGGAATTCTTCAGGTAATATACCAACATCTTCATGTGCTAACACGAGTACTACTAATTTAATACCTACCCAGCCTACAATCGCAAATGCTGCGCCTTCTAAACCAGGATATTTGTTTAATAGTTCAACGAACCATGTAGCAGCAAAACGCATTAAAATAACACCAATCATTCCGCCAAGGAACATTACTGCAAATTGACCTAAATCCATACCTCCGAAATCAATATCAATTTCAGGTAAGGTAACTGCTATTGCTAATGCAGCTAACATTGAGTCAATTGCAAATGCGATATCTGCAAATTCAACTTTAAATACTGTAGCCCAAAATTCTTTCGGTCCAACAGCTTTCTCTTGGCCTTCTTCATCAAAATGATGGTCATCATTTTCATGTTTTTGATGGTCTTCTTCAGTCTTATGGAAGAAATCCCATAAGTTTTTAATAGACATGTAAATTAAGTAGATCGCACCAATTGCTTGAATAAACCAAAAATTAGCTATAATACTTATTAAGAATAATGCTATAAATCTAAATACAAATGCACCTAATAAACCATAAAATAATGCTTTTTTTCTTTGTTTAGGTGGCAAATGTTTTACCATAACCGCCATTACGATGGCATTATCAGCAGCTAGTAAACCCTCTAAAAATACTAGTACAATTAGAACCCATCCATAGGATAATAACATACTCGGTTCAAATTCCATTGTGGACAACTCCTTTGATTTAAATTACAAATAAAGAGACCTATGCTAAAAAATAGCAAAGGTCTCACTTAGCAAATATTATTGCCCACTTTACCGGAAGATAAGACTTCGTAATGACGATAAAGTGTAAAATCACTTAATTGTTAAAGTGACCATCAAGTTACTCCCCTCTGACATAAATGTCATAGGTATTTATTTGTGAATATGGTTATTATACAGACATATGTGCATAATGACAATTTATTTTTTTATAAAATTGTAATAACATACTGTTTAATACCCAAACCACTCAATATCAAACATCTTAAAGTAAACTATATAATTTAATTTCTGGGAATTTTTCTTCAAACCAATGTGTTGCAAATTCATTTTCAAATAAGAATACTTTATTATCATAACGATCATTTACAAGTATAGAACGAGATGTATTCATATTATCTTTAATATCATCTTCATTTTCTATCCATCTAGCAATTTTACGTCCTACTTGTTCCATGACAACATCTACATTGTATTCATTTTTCATACGATGTTCGAATACCTCGAATTGTAACTGACCAACAGCACCTAAAATAATTTGATTAGTGTGTAACGTTTTATAGTATTGAATGGCACCTTCTTGAACAAGTTGTTCTATACCTTTATGAAAATGCTTTTGTTTCATTACATTTTTAGCAGAAACTTTCATAAATATTTCTGGAGTAAACTGTGGTAAATCTTGGAAACTGAATTTTTGCTTACCGCCTACTAACGTATCTCCAATTTGGTAATTACCTGTGTCGTATAACCCAATAATATCTCCAGCTACAGCATGGTTAACAGTTTCTTTATCGTCTGCCATAAATGAAGTTGAACGTGTAATTTTTTGTTTCTTACTAGTACGTTGTAATGTAACATCCATACCACGTTCAAATGCACCACTAACAACTCTCATAAATGCAATTCTATCTCGGTGTTTAGGATCCATATTAGCTTGTATTTTAAAGATAAATCCAGAAAAGTCAGTATCAAATGGACTCACTTCGATTTCTTCTTTAGTCTGTCTTGCATTAGGCATTGGTGCATGATCAACGTATGCATTTAAGAAGTTTTGAACACCAAAGTTAGCTAAAGCAGAACCGAAAAATACTGGAGTCAATTCACCATTTAATAATGCATCATTATCAAAATCTTCCCCTGCTCCTTCTACTAACATTAACTCCTCGATAGCTTGTTCAAATGCACTATCATTTTTAATGGCATGATCTTCTTCTAATTCATAATCATCATTTAGATGTAAAATATTTTCTTCATCTCTAAAAGGTTCAATTGATTTACTTTTTCTATCGATAATACCGAAAAAGTTTTGTCCCATTCCTACAGGCCAATTCATTGGATAAGTATCAATATTTAACGTTTCTTCAATTTCTTCTAATAAGTCAAATGGTTCTTTACCCACACGGTCTAATTTATTAATGAAAGTAAAAATAGGTATACCTCTCATTTTACAAACTTTAAACAATTTAAGTGTTTGTGGTTCGATACCTTTTGCACAGTCGATAACCATTACAGCACTATCGACAGCCATTAATGTACGATACGTATCCTCTGAAAAGTCTTCGTGTCCAGGTGTATCTAATATATTAATTTTATAATCATCATAATCAAACTGCATGACTGAACTTGTTACTGAGATACCACGCTCTTGTTCAACTTTCATCCAGTCACTTGTAGCGAATTTCCCAGATTTTTTACCTTTAACTGTACCCGCTTCACGAATGGCTCCACTGAAATATAATAGTTTTTCAGTTAATGTTGTTTTACCAGCATCGGGATGGGAAATAATAGCAAAGGTCTTTCTTGACTCTACTTCTTCCTTTAAATTCATTAATCATTCTCCTTTAGTATTGTTTCAATCCAACTTGTTACTTTATTAGCAAGATTTTCTGCTTCATTTTCATCATTAAATGTAAAAAATTGCATTAATAATGTTTCATTAATTTCTTCTATACTTAAGTCATTTGAAATTTCAACTGACCAAAATTGATCAGGTATTGCTATCAATAGTGTTTGATTTAATTTTTGAAAATATACATAAAATTTGTTCGAATCATCTGTATATTCCCTAATCTTCAACTGGTCCACCACCAAATTTTTTATATGCTGCTTCTAGACCTATTAAATCATCTCGATGAGGAACTTTGATATGTCCCGGCATAATTTGGTAAGGTTCTCTACCTTTAGATGCGAGAACAACAGTATCACCTGGTTCAGCGATGTCAATTGCATGTTTAATTCCTTCTGCTCTATCCTCAAATTCTACATAATTTGAATGTGTAGCGCCTTTAGCTAATTCAGCTGTAAGCATTTTCGGATCATCATTAGCGGGATTGTCAGGCGTAAAAATAACATAATCTGCACGACAAGCGACACTACCCATTTCAGGAGTTTTTGTCATATCTCGCTCTCCGGCCATACCCACTAAAAATATTAATTTTTGTTTAACAAATGGTTTAACTGCATCAATTAACTTATTCATTCCATCTGCTGTATGTGCATAATCGATGATTAAATCAATTGGCAAACTAGGATCCAGTACTTCTAAACGTCCCTCAACTGGTTCAAGTGATTTAACTGCCTTAATAATTTCTTCAAATGAAATTCCTTTACTCCAAACCGCAATTATTGCTGCCATAATATTCGATATATTGAATTTGCCGACATATGGACTTTCAACATGATAACTTCCGAATGGCGTTTCAAATTCAAATTTCACGCCTTGCAATGATTCATTAATATTTGTCGCCATGAACTGTGCTTCATTATCAATACCATATGTAAATATTTCATAAGGTGTCACAGAAGCAAGATATTCTGAAAAAGAGTCATCGTTATTTATAACGGCGTATTTTTCTTTTGCTAAGTCTTCACCTAACTGACTAAATAACAATGATTTAGCATGTCCATATGCTTCCATTGTTCCATGAAAATCTAAATGGTCTTGCGTTAAATTGGAGAATATAGCAACATCAAATTCAACACCTCTTAAACGACCAAGTGATAAACCATGACTTGATACTTCTAATGTCATAGCTTCAGCACCTTCATCAGCAGCTACTTTAATTTTTTTAGTTAAAGATACTGTCTCAGGAGTTGTATTTGCGCCTTTCGTTTTCTTTTCATTAATCTGGAAACCATTTGTACCTAAATAAGCACTATTTTTATTTAGTTTTCTATATATTAGATGAATCATTGTAGCAATAGATGTCTTACCATTTGTACCTGTTACCCCATATGTAACTAGTTGATGGCTTGGAAAGTTAAATAACGTATGTGCTAATAGACTCGCTACTCTCAATGTATCTGGCACAATGACTTGTGTTACTTCACCATTTAATTCTTGTTCTCTATTAACTACAATTATTTTACATCCTTGATCAACTACATTTTGACAAAATTTATGACTATCTACTGTATAACCTTTTGATGCGACAAAAATACTGCCTTCTTTAGCTGTTCTTGAATCAGTAGTAATATCTTCTACTTTTCTTTCTAATGTTCCAATTACTTGTTTTACTCGAATTTTTTCGAACAATACACTCGCATTCAAAATGAATCGCTCCTTTTTTTACAATAAGTCTATTATACACGTTTTAATGGTTATGATAAATTTATTCTTCATATTTAAATGTAATCATTGTTATCGACTTTTTTATAGTAATACTCTCTACAAAAATTAACATTATTCTATTATATATGTAGTAAATTGGTTGATTATACGATTTTAATCGCCATTTCTTTCAAAAAATTTTCAACAATTAAATGTAAATTAAAAGCTCATTTATTAATCTAACATTAAAAATGGTTAAAAATACTGTTAGCTTAGGAAATTAATGATACTTATTAATTGAATCATGCTAACATAAAGTATAGATAAACATTTTATTTGATGTAATTATGAAGAAAATACTTCATCATTATTAAGTAATTTCGAATTTTATTTTAAGATAGTTATGGTATAATGCATAAATACAAATTTTACATCTACATATAAAGTATTACTTGTAGTTTAATCACAAGAAAATTGCTTCAAGTCAATGGTAATGAAATTAACGGAAATCGTGATATTCCTTTTATAATGTATTAAAATACGTTACACTTATTATAAATTTTAAAAATTAACGGAGGGTGGCTTTTAATGGTTACTCAAAATAAAAAAATATTGATTATTACTGGTTCTTTCGGTAACGGTCATATGCAAGTTACTCAAAGTATCGTAAACCAATTAAATGAAATGAATTTGGACCATTTAAGTGTTATTCAACACGACTTATTTATGGAAGCACATCCGATTTTAACTTCTATATGTAAAAAATGGTATATCAATAGTTTTAAATATTTTAGAAACATGTATAAAAACTTTTATTATAGCCGCCCTGATCAACTAGATAAATGTTTTTATAAGTATTATGGTCTAAATAAATTAATAAATATACTGATTAATGAGAAACCAGATTTAATTTTGTTAACATTCCCAACACCAGTAATGTCTGTATTAACAGAACAATTCAATATTAATATTCCAATTGCGACGGTAATGACTGATTATCGAATGCAAAAAAATTGGATTACACCAAAATCAGAACGTTATTATGTTGCTACTGAAACAACTAAAGAAGATTTCATGGAAGTAGGCGTTCCTGCCTCTAACATTAAAGTCACTGGAATCCCTATTTCTAGTAAATTTGAAGAATATATTGATCAAAGAGCGTGGTTGAGTAAACATCATTTAGATCCAGATAGACCAACTATCTTAATGTCTGCAGGCGCATTTGGAGTTTCAAAAGGTTTTGACCAAATGATTAATGAAATCTTAGAGAAAAGTAAACATTCACAAGTTGTTATGATTTGTGGACGCAGTAAAGAATTAAAACGTTCATTACAAGCTAAATTTAAAAATAATCCTGATGTTTTAATATTAGGATTTACTAAACATATGAATGAATGGATGGCATCAAGCCAATTAATGATTACTAAACCAGGCGGAATAACTATTTCAGAAGGATATACTCGCTGTATTCCAATGGTATTTTTAAATCCTGCTCCTGGTCAAGAATTAGAAAATGCGCATTATTTTGAAAAAATGAATATGGGTAAAATTGCTAATACGCCAGAAGAAGCTATTGATATCGTTACGCAGATTACAAATGATGAAACTTTATTAAATAAAATGACTTCTAATATGAAAGAATCTAGAATTGAATATTCTACTTTGAAATTATGTAAAGACTTATTAGAATTATTAGGCCACTCTTCACAACCTGAAGAGATATATGGAAAGGTACCTTTATATGCCAGATTCCTCGTTAAATAATTATTCTAATAATAAAAACTTTATTATTATGTTAGTCATTTTATTTTTAATGGAATTTGCTAGAGGTATGTATATTTTAAGTTATATTAATTACTTACCTACTGTTACATCAATTGCAGTTGCAGTGACATCACTTGCTTTTTCTATTCATTTTATTGCAGATGCTGCGACAAATTTTGTTATTGGCTTTTTATTAAAAAAATTCGGTGCTAGATTAGTGCTAACATCAGGCTTTTTAATGGCATTTCTAAGTTTATTCTTAGTCATCTGGTTTCCGTCATCATCAATTATCATCATTATTAGTGCAATTATGCTCGGTATTGCTGTTAGCCCCATATGGGTGATTATGTTATCAAGTGTTCAAGAAGATAAACGAGGCAAACAAATGGGCTATGTTTATTTTGCTTGGTTATTAGGTTTATTAGTAGGTTGGGTAGTCATGAATTTTCTAATTAAAATTCATCCCCTACATTTTGTATTTATGATGTCGCTAGTAGTTTTAATTGCTTGGGTTTTATACTACTTTGTCAATATAAGACTCACAAACTACAATACTAAACCTGTAAAAGAACAATTATTCCAAATTGTTGATGTAACTAAACGACATATGATTTTATTCCCAGGCATCTTATTACAAGGTGCAGCTATTTCAGCACTAGTCCCTATATTACCTACATACGCAACTAAAATCGTACATGTATCAACTGTTGAATATACACTAGCAATTATGATTGGTGGCATAGGTTGTGCTTTTTCTATGTTATTCCTTTCAAAAATTATAGATAAAAACAGCAAAGGCTTTATGTATAGTATTATATTTGGCGGTTTCATTTTATATACATTAATGATATTTGGATTATCTTTAATCACAAATATTTATATTGTATGGGGTACCGCTTTATTTATTGGATTAATGTATGGTATTTTACTTCCAGCTTGGAATACATTCATGGCAGGCCATATTAATCCTAAAGAACAAGAAGAAACTTGGGGCGTTTTTAATAGTGTACAAGGTTTCGGTTCTATGATTGGTCCATTATTAGGCGGTTTAATTACTCAATTCACAAATAACTTAAATAATACATTTTATTTTTCTGCATTTATTTTCTTAGTTTTAGCCTTATTTTACGGTTATTACTTTATAAATCGAAAACATGCAAAATAACAGAAAATGGAGTGAGATAGACATCTATTATAAAATAGATACCACTATCTCACTCCATTTTGTTTATGTTTTAACTATTAATAATTATTGGTTTTCAAAATCTAATTAATTTAATTTAAATGTATCGATAACGTTCCATTTGTCATCTTCTGAATGATATTGAAGTAACGATAATTCATCAATTACCTCTTTATGATCTACCCCTGCTAATTCTACTTGACCATAAATATCTTCAAATTCTTGACTTGAAAGACCTTGTGCAATTGTAAAATGAGGTACAAATTGATGTTCAGCCTTACCATAAAAATCATCTGTATCAAATCGATTAAAAATTTCTTCAAGTTCGTCGTTTTTAGCAACTTTAAAGTAAATAACATTATTTACTGGTTTGAAACTTGATGCTTTAGTAGCATGGATATCGATTGATGAGATACCTTTAATTCGAGTTTCAATTTCTTTTTTAACTGAATCTAAATCCGCATCATTAACTTCAAATTGAGATTTCACAGTAATATGTGGCATAATTTGTGCGTAATGAGTGTCATAACGCTTACGATATGCATTTACCTCTTCTTGAAATGACTTTGATGGGATTAACGCTAATCCTAAAATCATTTGAATTCCTCCTTTGTTTAACCTATTTCCATTATAGCAAAATTCCATGAAAACCGTTACTTTAAACTTAAAAATATTTTTTCTATTTTAAACTATATTCTTCAAAATTTTTATACGATGTAAAGTTGATTATGATTTTTTAAACAGTATTATTTCAAATTATATCTTTAAAAAACATACCTATTTTTATACTCATTCATTAAGTTAGTCCGGAATTTCTTCATTTAAAAAGTATTTTAGTATATCGCCTAACATTGGTTTCCATGATTTCCAGTTATGGCCGCCATCGAATTCTTGGTACTCATACTTCACATGGTATTGTTTAATAAGTTGATTTAATTCTCGGTTTGGCGTTAAGAAATTCGCACGTTTCCCATTGGTTGGCAAGGTAAAATCTTCTTCTTCTAAACCAATAGCATGCCAAATTGAAAGTTGTTCTTTTGTTTCACAATCAATCAATTTCTCTTTAATGATATCGTCATATTGTGGACTAAGCATAGCTACTTGGCTAAATATAGTTGGATACGTTAATGAAGTAAGTAAAGCTATACTTCCAGCCAAACTATCACCCATTAATAATCGTGCATTACCTACTTTGTAAGTAGGGAAAGTAGCATCAATAAATGGTAATAACTCTTTGCCGATTGCTTTAACAGTTAAATGTGATCGACTACCTTGTGGGTGAAATTCTTCACGTCGTTTTTCAACACTCTCGTAATGAAATCCTACAATAATAGCTCGTTGTATTTCCTGATCTTTACGCAATCTTTCATATTCTCTTTGAATTCTTCCAAATCTTAAAAAATCTAATCCATCAAAACAAATAATCACTTGATGTTTAAATAAATCTGTATAATCTTCAGGTAAATAAATCGATATCGTAACTTCTCTTTCTAAAATATCGCTATAAAATTGATGTTTATTGATTTTACCTGGTTTAAATTCAGACATGTTAAAACGCCCCCTAGTAGTATTAATAACATTGTACCAAGAGACGTTATATTTTTAAATTATGTAGATTTTAAAGTTTTTAATAAATTAAGAAATTCAGTTGTTAATTGTAATTTTAATTCTTTAATAAACAACTATTTTCCGTAAATAAATTCATTAACGTTATATATATAACATCCTGTTTTATTTACTTACTTTTTTCAATCTTTCAGGATAGGTTTTCAACCAAAAGATAGCATTAGGTAGTTTTTTCGCATCAGGTTTATATAATGCATGATAACCTGAACCTAAACGTGACTTCTGTACTTCATAATCTTTTAATGCTTCTATAGATGGTTTATGTAGTATCCATATCGCTATAATGTTTAACCACGCCATAAGACCTGCCCCTAAATCACCTAAAGCCCAAGCAACATCTGCAGTTTTAATACCACCATATAATGTTGCAATAATGATTCCTAATCTTATGAGAATAAATGCAATATTGGTTGTATGATTGTTTTGCTTTCTAGTTATATAAGCTACATTTGTTTCAGCAATATAGTAATAAGCTATTATTGTCGTAAAAGCAAAGAAGAATAACGCAATTGCTACAAAATAAGAACCTATTCCAGAAAAATGAGTATCAAAATGGTAACTACTACCATGAAATGCTTTATCTATACCTGCTTGTACATACATAGCTGTACCTGAATAATCTTTACTACCATCTGCATTTTCTACAAATACACCACCATTTTTTATTAAATGTGGTGTGCCATTAGCATTATTTTGACCATCTGTAACGTTATATGTACCTGAAAGCAAAATAATTAACGCTGTCGCTGTACATACAAATAAAGTATCCACATAAACTGAAAATGATTGAACTAATCCTTGTTTTGCTGGATGAGATACTTCTGCAGCTGAAGCTGGATGCGGTCCAGTACCTTGCCCCGCTTCATTAGAAAACAGTCCTCTTTTAACTCCAATTTCAATCATAGCGCCTACAATTCCACCAAATGCTGATTGTAATCCAAAAGCAGATTTGAATATTTCAGCTAATAATGCTGGAACAGCTTGAATGTTAATCACAATAATGATGATTGCCATCAAAATATAAATTACAGCCATAAATGGTACGACAGCAGTAGCTACATTAGCAATTGAACGTAATCCACCAAAAATGATTAACGCTAAAATAATTACGACGATCACAGCAACTACCCAATTAGGTATATTGAAAGCGTTATTCATAGAACTTGTGATTGCATTTGCTTGTACACCAGGCAATAATAATCCGGCAGATATAATCGTAACTATTGCAAATGCTAATCCGTAAATCTTACCCAACTTACCACCGATACCATATTCGATATAATATGCTGGACCACCACGATATTCACCGTTAACTTCACGTTTAAAGATCTGTCCTAATGTTGATTCAATAAATGCACTACTAGCTCCTAAAAAGGCACTCATCCACATCCAAAATACTGCACCAGGACCTCCAATAAAGATTGCTGTTGATACACCAACTATATTACCAGTACCAACACGCCCCGCTAATGACATGGCTATAGCTTGAAAACTAGAAATACCACTAGGTGATTTTTCTCCCTGAAACATTAAACGAATCATTTCTTTAAAATGTCTTACTTGGAAAAAGCGCATCATTAAACTAAAAAATATACCCGTAAATAATAATCCATATACTAATGGTTTACTCCAAACCAGTTCATTTAAAAATGCAACGATATTTTCAATCATCGTATACCTCCCTAATCAATAGATTAAAAAAATTATACGATGTATATTTACACTTATCAATATATTTTTAGAATTTTATATAAAATGTATTATATTATTATCTATTTGTGCGCTTTATTTAAACGATATGGCTCTTTTGTAGTATTGAATTTTGAGATATACTATATAAGACTATCAAAAAATGAAAAATTTCAGGAGGACTATCATATATGTTAAATAAAGTTTGGTTCCGAACTGGCATAGCTTTAATTATGTTGTTCATACTCATCAAACTATTTATGCAAGTGCATGAAGTATTTACCCCTATTGTTACCATTATTGGATCTGTTTTCCTTCCATTTATTATTAGTGGTTTCTTATTTTATATATGTTTACCATTTCAAAATTTATTAGAAAAATGGGGATTTCCAAGATGGGCTAGTATTGTAACTATATTTGTCGTGTTAATAGCAATAATTGCTATAGTTGTAGCCTTTATTGCACCAATCTTAATTTCAAATATGAATAATTTGATTAAACAAACACCAGCATTACAAAGAGAAACTGAGCGTCTGGTTAATTTCGCACTAACTCAAATTGATAAATTACCAAATGATGTCACTCACCGTATTAATAATATGGTTAAATCAATGGGTGATGGCGTAACAGATGTCTTATCAAACTCACTTTCATATATCACATCATTAATTTCTACTATTTTCTTATTGATTATGGTACCGTTCTTCCTTATTTATATGTTAAAAGATCACGAAAAATTCATTCCAGCAGTTGGTAAATTTTTCAAAGGAGAACGTAAAGTATTTGTAGTAGATTTATTGAAAGATTTAAACTACACGTTGAAGTCATATATCCAAGGACAAGTAACAGTTAGTGTTATTTTAGGTATTATCTTATATATTGGTTATACAATTATTGGATTACCTTATACACCATTATTAGTATTATTTGCTGGTGTAGCTAATTTAATACCATTCTTAGGTCCATGGCTTTCATTCACGCCAGCAGCTATTTTAGGTATTATCGATGGTCCGACGACTTTTGTTTGGGTGTGTGTTATCACTTTAATTGCACAACAATTAGAAGGAAATGTCATTACACCAAATGTTATGGGTAAATCACTAAGCATGCATCCATTAACAATCATTGTGGTTATTTTAGCAGCTGGAGATTTAGGTGGTTTTACACTAATATTAATCGCTGTACCTTTATATGCAGTATTAAAAACAATAATTAGCAATATCTTTAAATATCGTCAACGAATTATCGATAAAGCGAATAGTAACGTTAAAGATTAGATATTCTTTCACATAACATAAAATTATAACTAAAAAAGCTGTGAAGATGCCTATAGCCTTCTTCACAGTTTTTTATTGTTTTCCAATACTTCTTCAACTAATCACATAAAACAAAAACCAAGTGGGTCGTAAAGACATCTCACTTGGTCATTTGATTTATTTTGTAGCTTTCGTTTTAAAATTCCTAGCTTTATTATTTAATTGCGTGGTATCCACCATCAACATGGATGTTTTCACCTGTAACACCGCTAGAAAAATCACTTAATAAGTAA
Source organism: Staphylococcus sp. HMSC13A10 (assembly GCF_001808005.1). Lineage (NCBI taxonomy): Bacteria > Bacillati > Bacillota > Bacilli > Caryophanales > Staphylococcaceae > Staphylococcus > Staphylococcus sp. HMSC13A10. The sequence goes on from NZ_KV791856.1 coordinate 62,928, forward strand.
GCCGCTGTTTTACCTACTTCTTCTTGGTCAACGTTACGTTTTAATGGTGCACGTTCTTCAATTTCTTTAAGAATTGTGTTAAATCCACCTACACCTTTAGCACTTAAAGTACGAATAGGACCAGCTGAGATTGCATTTACACGGATGTTATCTTCACCTAAGTCTAGTGCTAAATATTTAACATTTGCTTCTAAACTTGCTTTAGCTACGCCCATAACATTATAGTTTTGTACAGCAAATTCTCCACCTAAATAAGTTGTAGCAACAATGCTTCCACCTTCAGGCATTAATTTTTTAGCTTCATTTGCAACAATAGTTAGTGAATATGAACTAATATCTTGCGCTAATAAGAAACCTTCTCTTGATGTTTCAGAGAAACGTCCTCTTAAATCTTCCATGTTGGCAAAAGCAATTGAATGATAAACGCCATCAATATTGCCTACATCTTCACCGATTTTAGCAAAGCCATTAACAACATCTTCATCACTTTGAACATCGATTTGATATAAACGTTGTTCTGATTGATTAAGTTGATCTAATAATTTTTCTAATTCTTTACGGCTACGATCTTTACGATATGTAAATATTAATTTAGCACCTAGTTGATCTAGTACTTTGGCAACGCCAAAACCAATACTACGTTTATTGGCAATTCCCATAATGACATAAGTTTTATTTTCAAGATTTAACATGCAAATAACTCCTTTTAATAAGATATATAATAAATCATTTCAAACGTTTCTAAATTTTTCACTCAATATATTTTAACATTTTTAGTACCTGATAATAAAGCATTTTAGATTTACTCTATAGTTCACACTATACTTATATTAAATTTCATATTATTTATATAATTAAAAAGATCTGTAAGTATGATGTATACTTACAGATCCATAATCCTTTATTAATAATAGAATTCTAATTCTTGTTTTAACTCATCTACATATTCTTTTGAACCTGTCACAATAAGTCTATCTTTATAACGTAATTGCGTATCACCATGAGGAACAATAGAATCATTATTGCGCACAATTCTTACAAAAATAATATCTCCACCGAATGGGAAATTTCGTAATTGAATGTTCTCATATTTATAATTCAACATTTGTATTTCATATAGAGATGTTTCTACATTACTTAATAAGTTAAGCATATTCGGCGTTTCTATTAATCCTTTAAGTAATATTTTATTACTTAGATAATTACTAAATATTTCTATGCCTAACGATTTCATTTCTAAGTCTTCATTTGTACTTTCAAGTCTACATATCACTCGTTCTACGCCATGTTCTTTAGCCATCAAAGCGACTTTTCGGTTGATTTCATCATCATTAGTCGCACATACAACGATGTCACGATCGAATAACCCTAATCTTTCAAGTATTCCTTGTTCATAATCAGCGATTTCGACCATAGTAATTTCATCGGATAATTTACGACTATCACTTAAATCTTTACGATAATAAAGTGAAATGTCATACAATTGGGAAGTTAAATTCTGTACGATAGGAATAGTCAGTTGGTTTTTACCTATCAAGCTTACCTCAATACGACGATTCATTTCATTAGGAACTGGGAATAGCTTTTTAAAAATAACAGGCACAAAGACACAAGTAATGACTGCACTTAAAATAAGTAACCCTGATGTTTCTGCTGAAATTGTCTTTAATTGTTCAGCGATTTTAGCTGCAGCAATAACTAATGATAGCGTTGACGTTAATAAGAATGCTGAAGCAACAGTCGTCTTCATATCAAACCATCGTTTTATAAGAAATACTGGAATTAGCTTAGATACTATAAAAGCCAAAATTAAAATAGGTATAATGATTAACAATGATGGTTCTTTCACTAATGATGGAATGTCTAAATCTACACCCACCATAATAAAGAATATAGGAATGAAAAATCCGTATCCAAATGAGTCTAATTTCTCAACCATTTCTTCATCAGGATTTAATAATGATACAACTACGCCAGCTAAGAATGCACCAAGTATGTATTCAGCACCAACACCTTCTGCTAATGCAACAAGTAATATAATCAATGCAAATACAGCACGTATACCAATTTGTGTAGTACCACCCATTAATTTTTGTAAAAATGACATTCGTTTAAATAGTACTCCAATAACGTAGAAAATAATTGTAAATACTACCAAAATGCCTGTAAGCCAGATGGTACTACCACCGTGACCGTTAACCGCACCATAAATTGTTAGTAATATCATTGTTACTAAATCGGCTAATACCGCAACTAACAAGATAAATTGTCCAATAGTCGTTCTCATTATATTCATTTCTTTTAATGTCGGAACTACCACACCTAATGAAATAGTAGATATGATAATTATCATTAATAATACATCATCTATTAAACCAAACCATTTTAATGCGTATGCTAAAATAATTGAAACAATCATGATTAATGCAAATACTGTCATTGCGAGGTTTAAATGACCTGGTAATTTCTTCTCTTCTTTTCTTTCACCTTGTCGAGGACGAGAATCTTTTTTAAAGGCGTTAAAATCAATTTCTAATCCACTTAAAAACATTAAAAAGATAAAGCCTAATGTTGATAAAATACTAAGCATAGAATCTTTGGTTACTAAGTTTAAAAATGAATTACCTATAATTATCCCCATTAATATTTCAGCAACTACGACAGGTAAAAAATTAATATTCAACCTATTTATTATAATAGGTGTTAAGAATGCAGCTACAACTACAATCACAAGTGATAAGAACTCCATTAGTTCCTCCTTAAGTTAAATATGACATAAATGATGTTGCTAAGCCGAAATAAATTAACATACTTACAATGTCGTTAATTGTTGTAATAAATGGACCACTTGCAACTGCTGGGTCAATTTTTAATTTATTCATTAATAATGGAATCATTGATCCAACTAATGTACCAACTGTCATAGCACACGTTAAACTGCCACCAACAATGACTGCTAATAAGGGTTGTCTATAAATAGCAATAATTATAATGATTAAAATGATGGAACAAACAATTCCTGATAAAAAGCCACTTCCCGCTTCTCTTAAAGCAACTTTAAATTTACTTTGTTCGTCGATATCACCAGTTGAAATATTACGTACAGATACGGCTAAAGATTGCGTACCAGAATTACCTGACATCCCACTAATAATTGGTATAAAGGCTGCTAATAAAGCGACTTTTGCTAAAGTGTCTTCAAAGCTACCTAAAATTGTTGCAGTAATCATACCTAAAAACGTTAAAATGATTAGCCAAGGTAAACGTTTTGTTGCCGTTTTGATTACTGAATCATTAGTAGAATCAATATCAGAGACACCGGCTAAACGAGAGTAGTCTTCACTTGCCTCTTCATCCATAACATCTAAAATATCATCAATTGTAATAATACCTAATAGATGATTTTGGTAATCAACAACAGGTACTGCAATGAAATCATAGTCTCTCATTGTTTGTGCAACGTCTTCTTGGTCAGTTGCGACATCTACACTAATAACACGTTCACTCATCACATCTTCAATATAAGCATCGTTCTCAGCTGTGATTAAATCTCTTAAAGATAAAACCCCAACTAATTGATCATCTTCATTGATAGCAAAAATCACGTAAATTGTTTCAGCATTTGGCGCTTGTTCTTTAACATGCATTAATGCTTCTTTAACAGGAGTAGTAGATTTTAATGAAAGATATTCTGTTGTCATAATACCGCCAGCGGTATCTTCTTCATAATGTAGTAATGCCTTTATTTCATTGGCATCTTCTTTATTCATTAATGTAAGTAAACTAGCGACTTTAGGTTTAGTTAATTCGTTTAAAATGTCTACTGCATTATCGTATGACATTTCTTCTAAAATATGACTTGCGTAGTTTGCATTAATTTTTTCAAATAATTCTTCGTAATCCTCATCGTCTATATCCAAGTGATCAAAGAAATCAGCAACTTCTTGTGGTGATAAGAATTGGAATATTTTTTGTCTATTCTCATCATCAGTGTCTTCAAAGTATTCACTTTGTTCGTAATTATGCATTGATAAAAATTCTTCTCTAAATGCATCTATATCTTCATTTTGTAATAATTGATCTAATAAGTCTTTATCGTACACATCTTCGCTAGCGTATTCTTTCTCTTTCATTTCTGTGTCGTTAGACAATTTAAACACCTCCAAAATGCTTTTTATATCATGTCATACCATTGATTTAGTTGTTTATAATCAGTTGTTATTTCAATTGTATTTTTACTTACTGGGTGTTCAAATGTTAGTTTGTAACACTGTAAACATTGCCCCTCTATTTTATCATGTTTACCACCGTATAATGTATCACCAATTAAAGGATGACCTAAATGTTGAAAATGCACCCTTATTTGATGAGTCCGACCAGTACATAATTGGACTTCACATAAACTTACATGACTCTTTTGTTTAATCGTCTGATATATGGTTTTAGCATACTTACCATTTTCTGATACTTGTCTTTCAATAATACTATGACTAGTTCTTGAAATGGGCGCTTCAATCACATCACTTGGTTTTGTTAAACCATGGGCTAAACATATATATTTTTTATTCATATTAATTTTTGAAAATAAGTAATGAATATATCCATATTTTGCAAATAAAACAATACCAGTCGTATTACGATCTAATCGTGTAACAATATGTGGGTTAGTATTTTCACCTTTGTCTTGTAAATAACCTAAAACTTGTTCAACTAAGCTCTCATGTGGATGTTCACGAGAAGGTGCACAATTTTGTCCATTAGGTTTGAAGACAATAATAATATAGTCATCTTCAAATAAAATATCTAATGGTTTCAAATATGGAACTAAGTTAGCGCTCGGAACTTCCTTTGGTAAACGCACTTCTAATTTGTCATTGATATCAAGTTCAAACCTTACTGTTACAGGTTTATTATTTACAAGTAAAGCGCCATTAGTTTTAATGGCGCTAATCGTTTTCTTAGAAAAATCATGTCGTTTTAAAAATGTTTTAAGCGTTTCTTTTTGCGTAATTGTATAACGGAATATCATATTTCATCATCACTTGAAATAAAGGAATCGTGTACCCTTTTCCAAAATGGGAATGGTCTAAAGCGTGCAAACCTTACTTTTTCATTTGCTACTCTATATTGAATCGCATTCACATTTTTATGTTTAATGCTGACATGGTCAATAGTCGTACGTATCGTATCATGATTCACTGGAGTAATAAGACAAGTATGATGTTTAGGTAACACAAGTGGTGACCCTACCGTTCTAAACACGCGATTGTTAATTGACGCAATCTCAGCAATTTGCATTGCTTCAAGAGAAGGATGAATTAACGCTCCACCTAATGCTTTGTTATAGGCTGTAGAACCTGATGGTGTAGATATACACAAACCATCACCTCTAAAACGCTCAAAATGTTTTCCGCGAATATTAACATCCACAACTAATGTTGATCCATTTTCAGTTTTCATGGTTGCTTCATTCAAAGCTAAGTACCTTGTTTCATAACCATTATTATTATATCGGACTATGATTTCTAATAATGGATATTCAATGACTTGAAATTCTGAATTGTTAATTTCAATAATCAATTTTTCGACTTCATGAGGTAACCAATCAGCATAAAATCCTAAATGGCCAGTATGAACACCGACAAATGCTACTTTCGATAACATATGACTATACTGATGAAAGGCTTGAAGTAAAGTACCATCGCCACCAACTGATATGACTATTTCTGGATTTTCTTTATCTTCAACCATTTGAAAATCTTTCATATGGCTAATCATTTTATGCTTTAACGCATTGGATTTTGAATCACCTTTAGTTAGGATTGTATAACGCATCTTTACACCTCATTAGTCATTTTCATGCTTTTTTGCACGCTTTTGTGTATAGTATTTTTGTGCTTCTTGAATTTCATCTTTGATTTCAGACATTTCTTCATCTAATAAGTATGCCGCTTCAGCTGCTCTTTCTAAACGATGTTGTATCTCACTTGGATAATCCCCATCATATTTATAACGCAATGTATGCTCAATCGTTGACCAAAAGTTCATTGCCAATGTTCTAATTTGAATTTCAGCTAATATCGACTTTTGTCCACTCAATGTTTCAATTGGATATTCAATGATGACATGATAAGAACGGTAACCACTTTCTTTAGTATTACGAATATAGTCTCTTTCTTCAACGACGCTAAAGTCTTTACGTTGACGTAAAATATTGACAACTACATCGATGTCATCAACAAATTGACACATAATTCGTAACCCAGCTATGTCATACATTTCTTCTCTTAATCTATCAAATTGAATTCCACGTTTATTGGCTTTATCAATTATACTTGAAATAGGTTTTACGCGGCCTGTTACGAATTCAATGGGAGAACTATGTTCACTAATTTCATATTGTCTACGTAATCCTTTTAATTTTACTTTTAATTCATTAACGGCCTGTTTATAAGGTGTTAAAAATTGATCCCACTGGTTCATATTCATTCACTCCGCTTCATTCTAGTTCAAAAGTTTTTTCAACAGCAGAAACAAACTCCTTACCATAGTTATTATTACCTTCTATATTATCCAATATGTAATCTAATTCTTCTTGGAAATGTTTAAGTTCTAACGTTTCATTTACGACTAGTTTTTTACCTTTATTTTCATGTAGCATTGACCATGTTTCTTCAACAAAGATCAAATACGAATAGGATTGTCCATCATCTAATATGTAAGCAAATCCGTAGTTATCACTGTCAACAAGCATTTGTCCTACTTCTTCTAATCCTTCAATAGAATCTTCTGAATAACAATAAATTGTATCATCTTTCACTTTTATCTCATTTATATATATACGCATGCTTGCCCCTCCTTATTCCATATTAGTTTAACATAATTTGGCCATTCAACACACATATCTATGCCATTATTCTTACATTATTATTAGGTTTATGATTGTTCAAATTAAAACCAAAAGTATATGTCTGATATTATTAAAATATATGTAAAAATGTACATCGTCAAAATGATCAAAATTACTTTAAATCATGGATGATTTACGTCATAATATTGATAAATTTAAAATAAACATAAAGAAAAGTATCGGGGTGTATCTCTATCATGGCAACTAATAATGAAATTGAATTTAAACAAATACTAAATGAAAATGTATATAATGACATTAAACACAAATACTTTAAGGACGATACTCCTTTTAAACAAATTAACTATTATATTGACACTGAGGATTTTAAATTAAAATCAAATCAATCGGCTTTAAGAATACGTGTGAAAGACGATACTTATGAAATGACGCTTAAAGTTCCAGCAGAAGTCGGTTTAACAGAATATAATTTTGATGTATCTATAGAACCTAAAATTAATAAAGTAATTAGCCACGATCAATTACCATCAGACATTAGACATATTATATCTGAAAAATACGGCATTCAAGATGGTAGTTTATCTATTTTAGGTGCATTAACAACATATCGAATGGAAACCAATTATAAAAATGAATTACTTGTACTGGATAAAAGTGAATATCTGGGCACTGAGGATTATGAACTTGAATTTGAAGTTAACCAATATGAAGAAGGTTTAACAAAATTCAATGAGTTACTTCAGTCATTTAATCTGGCTCACCAAAAACCATTGAATAAAGTTCAACGATTCTTTGAACGAAAAAAAGAATTATCTTAAATTAGCAAAAAATAGCTATAATGCAAATTACTTTCATATGTAAAAATTCATGTTATATTAGATATATATTAATGGAACACGGTGATAATATGCCTAGAACACCTTATGACATCATCGGGCAAGACGCACTATATCAAATGATTGATCATTTTTACTCGTTAGTTGAACAAGACGATAGAATTAATCATTTATTCCCTGGTGATTTTAAAGAAACGAGTCGAAAGCAAAAACAATTTTTAACTCAGTTTTTAGGTGGCCCTGATTTATATACTCAAGAACATGGACACCCCATGTTAAAAAGACGACATATGGAATTTACAATTACTGAATTTGAACGCGATGCTTGGTTAGAAAATATGTCTATTGCGATTACCCACGCTAATTTTCCCGATGGGGTTGGAGACTATTTATATGAAAGATTGCGACTAACAGCTAATCACATGGTAAATTCCGAAAATTAATTGTAGGTGAAATGACATGGCTGAAGAGTTAAGAGTAATGGAGAATAAGAGTTGTGAAGATGCAAATACTGATCTATCACCTGTATGCAAAATAGAAATTTACTCTTTTTTCGATCCCTTTAGTAAAGATTGCTTTAAATTATCCGCAATTTTATCTAAATTAAGAATTGAATATAATCAATATATACGTGTTAGACATATTCTTAATCCTTCATTAAAAGTTTTAACAAAATGCCAAGCACAAAGCACCTCTGATTTTGATAATATTGCCCTTGCTTATAAAGCGGCTGAATTACAAGGTCGTTTAAGAGCTGAGCGTTTTATTCATTTAATGCAAAATGAAATTATTCCAAAGCGTGATATTATCACTGAAGAAATGATATGTGATTGTGTAAAAAATGCTGGAATAGATTATGAAGTGTTTAAAGAAGACTTACAAAAAAGTAAACTTACTGAAAGTTTAAAAGTTGACTTGCATATAGCACGTGAAATGGAAATTGAACAATCCCCTTCTCTCGTCTTTTTCAATGAAGATGTGCACGAAGAAGGTTTAAAAGTTGAAGGATTATATCCTTACCATATATACACATATATTATTAACGAACTTATGGGTAGTCCTATTGAAAAGAACTTACCACCAAAATTAGAGACATACATTCAACAAAAGCAACTTGTTACAATGGAAGAATTGCTTACTATATATGAATGGCCTGAGAAATTACTTAATAAAGAACTAAAAAAATTAATGCTTCAACAAAAAGTTGAAAAACTTAATTATCCTGAAGGTAAATTTTGGAAATCAAAAATGCCCAAACCTAATTGTTAAATATAAATATTAATAAAGCCAACACAAAATGATTTTAAATAATCTTTTGTGCTGGCTTTTTGTTTATTCATTAATTGTATAATTTATGTATATTGTTTAACGTATAATTTTATAATAAATAAAAAAAACGCCGTGTCTGATTACACGACGCTAAACAAAGGGGATGGGAGAAATTTTTCACTTCAAACAAAGGGGTATGTTTGTTATGTGATTAATTTCATGTTCATAATATAACACGACACATACCCCATTTCAACCATTCAGTTTATTAAATTTTAAATTGTCACAATCTGTTCATAATGTAAGCGAATTCAATCATATTAAGCTTTCATTAGCTTTTCAAAAGCATCTAATTTTTGTTCAAAGACTTCACATGCTTGTTCAATTGGTTCTGGTGTTGTCATATCTACACCTGCATTTTTTAGTATTTCAATTGGATAATTTGAACTACCTTTTTTCAAGAATTCATTAATATATCTTTCAACAGCTGGTTGCCCTTCTGTCAAAATTTGATGACTTAAACTTTGTGCAGCACTATAGCCTGTTGCGTATTGATATACATAATAATTCATATAGAAGTGTGGAATTCGAGACCATTCTTTACTGATATCTTCATCAGTTTCGACAGCATCTCCAAAATATTGTTTATTCAATTTGGCATATTCTTCATTCATACGATTAGGTGTTAATGGTTCACCCGCTTCTTCAATTTGATGAATTTTATGTTCAAATTCAGCAAACATAGTTTGACGGAATAGAGTTGCTCTAAATCGTTCTAATTCTTGGTTTAGAAGTAATAAGCGTCTTTCATCGTCAAGATGTTTATCCATATAGTCACTTAGTAATGCTTCATTACAAGTTGAAGCAACTTCTGCTACAAATATAGTATAATCACTTAAGTTTGAAGGTTGGTTTTGACGACTGAAATAACTATGAGCTGAATGACCAAATTCATGAACTAATGTATATAAATCAGATACTGTATCTGACCAATTTAATAAGATGAATGGATTTGTTAAATGCGCACCTGATGAGTAGCCGCCTGAACGTTTACCTTTATTTTCATATACATCTACCCAACGATTTTCTAGTCCTTCTTTAACTACATTTAAATATTCTTCACCCATAGGTTCAAGTGCTTTTAACATCCATGATTTAGCTTCTTCATAAGGCATTTCAAATTTAACGTCTTTTACTAATGGTGTATATAAGTCATACATTTTCAAATCATCAATACCTAATAACTCTTGACGCAATTTAGTATATCTATGAAGTAAAGGTAAGTATTTGTGAACTGTTTTCACTAAGTTATCATAAACTTCTTCCGGAATATGATTATTACTTAAAGCTTTTTCACGTGCAGAATTGTAATGGTGTGTACGAGCGTTAAAGACATTTTTCTTAACTTCACCTGCTAATGTTGCACCTAAAGTATTATTATGTGCTCCATAAGCTTTATAAACATTTCTGAAAGCAGATTCTCTTAATACTCTATCATCTGATTCTAGATATTTAATAAAAGTACCTTGTGTAAGTGGATGTGCTTCTCCATCTTTATCTATAGCATCTTCAAATTCTAGATCAGCATTACTGAACATTCCATATACATTTGATGGTGTTGATAAAGCATCTTGAGCTTCAGTAAGTAATTTTTCAGTATCAGCATCTAAAATATGTGGACGTTTTTCATTAATAAGTTGCAAATCGAACTCATATTGTTTCAATTTATCATTAGATTGAATAAACGATTGAATTGTCGCTTCATCAATTTGTAAAATCTCTGGCACTAAGAAACTCCATGCTGAACTATATTTAATAATTAATTGGTGTGCACGTGATTCCATACCAGTATATTGATCATTAGCAGTATCTTGGTCTTGTTTAAGATGAGCATAAACATATACCTTCTCTAATTTAGTACCTATTTCATCTTCTAATGCTAATGCTTCATATAAAGTTTCGGCACTGTCACCTAAGTGTCCTTTAAATTGCTCTTCTTTAACGATATCATTTTCAACTTCTTTAAATGCTTCTTCAAATGCTTCATTGTTTCGGAAAATCGTTGTTAGATCCCATGTATATTCAGGATATTTACGTTCCTGTTCTTCTCTAGTTAATTGTTGATTCATAAATAAACCTCCTCGAAATTCTCAATAACTTAATTTTCTCATTTTAGTAGATAATTTGCACGTCTTTACTGTTAAGATTTATAGCATATTGATATTCCATTATTATTGCCTTAATAATATCAATTTTAGCTTTTGTAGAATTTGAAAATTGTCTGAAATCAAGGCATTTTTCAAAGTATTGATAATTCAATCGTTTTTCTTTCTCTAATAACAATAATTGAAGTTGCCATTCGATAGGATGGGTTTTGATATATATTTGATGAGGTACGATAAATCCCACTTTATACGCCACCTTATCCTCAAACAATTGTAATTGATACATCGCACTTAAAGTAGGCTCTAATACTGAATTCTTCCAACGACATCGTTGTATATATTTTAAAATCTTTTGATTACTCAGTTTATAAATTGTATTTGAACTATGACTAAGTTTATTAGCCTTATCTAAATAGTTTATCAATGTTTGTCTTCTTGCTTTAAACGTCTTACCACCAATATGTTGTATATCTGAATAAACTATAGGTGACTTATCTTGTTCATTCCAAGTTAAAAGTCTCTTAGTTTCACAATCAATAGTACTTGCTTGAAAGTCACTTAGACTTAGCATCATTTTGCTTTTATCATATTTAATATCTTTAACAATCCATATGGGATGTAATCCAATACTATTCAGACCGTCACTACGTAGTCGTATCTTGGATAAACTAATCATAGAAAACTGTAATTCTAACGCTATTTTATCGTTAACTACTATATCTGGTAATTGATTAATCAATTTGTAAAATGGCTCAATTCGGACAGTATATCCTAATCGTTTTAACATAGTTGCTAATTGGTATTTTGCGTGATAGTGAAGTTCTGATTCACCTTTTGCACACCATCTTTGACTCTGGCTTTCATGTGCAAAATGAGGCATAACTTTTATTCCTTTTTTCAAAATTAATTTTGAATGGCAATAAGGACAATAATAATCCACATTTTTAATGGCATTTTTAGCTAAGATATGTTCATTGTTATGATTTAAAGCTTCTAACATACGTTCACCTCATAAATGTTAACGAAGCAAACACTATTTTTACTTTTGACAACACATAAGTTTAAAGAAGTCCATAAAAAAACGAGACATTTTCATGTCTCGTCTAAAATGTTATTTTATTCAGTTGCGTCAGTAAAATAACGACGCATTTGAGAAGTGACATTGTGACTCATAATGATTTTACCGTAGTCATTCAAGTACACTTCAGTTTTATCTGTTGGATAAGCAAATTCTAACAATTGACTATAACTATCATTAATTGTCTCTTGATCTACATTTTCATCAAAATGGATAGCATAATAATATTGTGAATCAATCATGTAAAGTAAATCTTCAAACTCTACTGTACTTTGATTGTTGTGATAAGCATAATTTATTACTTGCTCTAGATCTTCAAATTTAACTATGACAGTACGCATACTTGCTTGTTTACGCTGTCTTTGAGGTTGTTCTTGTTGTGCTTTCTTTTGTTGATCGCGTTGTTCAAATATATTTTCTACATTATCTTCACTTTCAAGTGTTTGAGCTAGAAGTTCATTTACTTGGTCATCAAATTGATCAAAATGATTATCATCAGCCATATTCATAGCTTCTTCATTTTTAGACTTAGAAATAGTCACTTCCACACCCTTTTCAAAGGCATGTACTTGAATCCATAATGGACCTTCAACAACAAAATCTTCTTCTTCATTGATTTCATCCATCATAGACCAAAAGAATTCTTCTCCACGTTTGCGGTTTGTCCATAAATCTTCACGACTAAAGCCACGCGCTTCTATATCGCTATATGTTATAAACAATTTAACTGTTGTATCATCTACGCGTTCTATTCTCATATCATCTCACTCCTTACAGTCGATGAATAGTAACCATATTGTATTAGAACGTGACTTAAATTACAATCTATTTGTTTGATTAAATTTAACTATATTTTTATGGGGTTCTTATAGTGTTATATTCCCCATTTTCATAGGTAAAAAACAACCATCTATGACTCAATTCAACTTCTATAATATACAAAAAACAACACCATTTCAAAAATAGTGTTGTTGTAATATCTTTTAGTAAAGTGATTAAATCACATAGTTATTAAAGTTATTAGTCAACCAAACGTTGAGCTTCTTGTAATTGGAACGTACGGACTTTTCTTGGTAAGAAACGTCTAATTTCATCTTCGTTATAACCAACTTGTAAACGTTTATCGTCTAAAATAATTGGACGACGTAGTAAACCAGGATTATCTTGAATAATTGAGTATAAATCTTGTAATGGTAAAGAATCAATATCAACATTCAATTTTTGGTATGTTTTAGAACGAGTTGAAATAATCTCATCAGTTCCGTCTTCAGTCATTTTTAAAATTAATTTAATTTCATCAATTGTTAAATGTTCAGAAAAAATGTTACGCTCCGTATATGGAATGTCATGTTCTTGTAACCATGCTTTCGCTTTACGGCAAGATGTGCAACTTGGTGAAGTAAATAATGTTACCATACATCTCACTCTCCTATAATTGGATTCATTCGTTATTTTTAAATATGTTATAGATTAAAGAAATTTATGTTTCTTTTGCTTTCTTAACCTTACATTTTACATTATACCCATCTAACATTAAAATTAAATGAGAAAATCCTAATTTTTCTGAGAAATTTTGAAATAATTCAAAATAGTCTCTCAAAATATTTCAATGCTTAAATATACATTCATCTTAACACAACTTACATTTTAAAGAAATACTGTTATAATGATATGTAAATATTATTTGAGAAAGTAGGCATCTTATATGGAAACATTATTTTCAGGCATTCAACCAAGTGGTATACCTACAATTGGTAATTATATAGGTGCATTAAAACAATTCGAAGAAATTCAAAATGACTATGAATGTTTCTTTTGTATTGTTGACCAACATGCTATCACAGTACCACAAGACCGCTTGAAGTTACGTAAACAAATCAGACAATTAGCTGCGATTTATTTAGCATCAGGCATTGATTCTGATAAATCAACACTATTTATTCAATCAGAAGTACCAGCACATGTCCAAGCTGGATGGATGCTCACTACAATCGCTTCAATCGGTGAATTAGAACGTATGACACAATTTAAAGACAAAGCGCAAAAACGAACAGACGGAGTACCAGCAGGATTACTTACATATCCACCTTTAATGGCAGCTGATATCGTTATTTATAATACAAATATTGTTCCTGTTGGAGAAGATCAAAAGCAACATATGGAATTAACTCGTAACTTAGTAGATAGATTCAATAGTAAATATAACGACGTATTGACTAAACCAGAAATTCGTATGCCTAAAGTCGGTGGACGTGTTATGAGTTTACAAGACCCTACTAAAAAAATGAGTAAAAGTGACGATAACCAAAAGAACTTTATCTCATTATTAGATGAACCAAATGTTGCAGCTAAAAAAATTAAAAGTGCTGTCACAGATTCCGATGGTGTTATTAAGTTTGATCGTGACAATAAACCAGGCGTTTCTAATTTATTATCTATTTATTCAGGACTAACTAATGAAACAATTAAAGATATTGAAGCGAAATACGTTGGAGAGGGTTATGGTAAATTCAAAGGTGATTTAGCAGAAATTGTAAAATCATTCTTAATCGATTTCCAAGAAAAATATGAATCTTATTATAATTCTGATGAACTAGATGATATCTTAGATAAAGGTAGAGACAAAGCTCAAAAAGCCTCATTTAAAACGTTGAAAAAAATGGAAAAAGCTATGGGCTTAGGACGTAAAAGATAAATTATTATCGAAAATTAATTTTCCATTCAAAGTGTTAACACTTTGAATGGTTTCTTTTATATCAAAATTTCATAAAGTATTTTAGGGGGAAGCTATTTTGTATCAATTTAGAAATGCCAAAATAGAAGATTTAGAAGAAATCTTAATTATTGAAAACCAAGGTTTTACACCAGAAGAAGCAGCAACAAAATCAGCTTTAATAAAAAGAATTGAAATGATTAATGATACATTTATTATCGCTGAATTGAATGAAAAGGTTGTTGGTTATATTAATGGACCGGTAATTAATCAACCATTCATTACCGATGATTTATTTGAAAGTATAGATGAGAATCCAACAACTGGAGGTTATGTAGCTATATTAGGATTAGTCGTTGATCAATCACAAAGAAATCAAGGTCTTGCTGGTAAATTACTAAATGAAATAGAACAACGAGCTAAAACACACCATCGTTTAGGTATAACATTAACCTGTAAAGAAGAACTGATACCATTTTATGAAAAATATGGTTACGTTAATAAAGGGGTTTCTAGTTCCCAACATGGTGGTATAAAATGGTTTAATTTAATGAAGGAATTTAAACATTAGTTAATCATAAATGATATAAATTAAATGGCGAAGAAAAAACGTATCGATACGCTTTTCTCCGCCATTTTTAATTTAATTATTTTTTCTTTTTACCAGTTTCTCTATCGATTGATTTATCGATATAAACATCTTTTAATGTCGTATCAGGACCTACTTTATGGTAAACCAAACCTTTGACTTGAGGGTTTGTTAAATGTGCTTCCCCTTTTTGATAAATTGGTGTAACCGGAGCATTTTCTAATAGAATTTTTTCAGCTTGTTGTAAAGCTTCATTTCTCTTTTCTGGTTCTTGTAATAATTTTCCATTAGCATCTTTGATTAATTGGTCATATTCTTTATTACCCCAATAAGTATTATTTTGAGGATTACCAGTTTTCATAATTTCTAAAAATGCCATTGGATCAGGATAGTCAGGTGACCATCCAGCATAAGATGCTTGATAGTTATTAGATAATTCAAGATTTATTTTTTGTTTGAATGGTAATTGCTTCACTTTCACTTCTACACCAGGTAAATTAGTCTCTAATTGAGATTTAATAAACTCAGCTGAAATCTTTTGAACAGGAGTATCTTGAACATTTAAAGTAAAGGTTACATTTTTCTTACCTAATTCTTTTTGAGCTTTCTTCCAATTATCTGCAGCTTCATGTTTGTTATATTTCAATGGTGATTTAATTGTACTAGCAAAATCTTTACCACTTGGAGTTGTAGCAGTTCCATAACCAGTAAAATTACTTGAAGGTAATGAACCATCATTAAATACAGAATCAACATATTCTTTTCTATTAATCGCTTGTGCAATTGCTAATCTCAAATGCTTATTTTTAAATTCTGGCACTTCTTTTTCATTTAATTTAATGTAAAAAGTTGCAGCTGTTAATCTTTTTCTTAAGGCAGGTGACTTTTTATATTTGTCTACTTGCTCAGATGAAATAATTGCGTCATCAACTGAGTTGGTATCATACAGTGCTGCACCAGCTTGATTATCTTTAAGAATTTTATAATTGACTCTATCAAGTTTCACATGTTTTTTATCCCAATATTGATTATTTTTTTCTAATTGAATTTTATCTTCAACTTTCCAGTTTACTACTTTGAATGGACCATTATATACTGCTTTATCAGCAGTAGTACCGTATGCTTTACCATATTTTTTGGCTACTTTTTCATTCTGAGGATCAAATGTATTTAATGCTAATAATTCATTTATATATGGGACAGGTCTTTCTAAATTAATTTGTAATTTATATTTATTTAATGCTTTGATTCCAAGGTCTTTAACTGGTTTCTTTCCAGCATTAATGTCATCAGCATTTTTTATATCACTCATAATATATGCAAATTCTGAAGCTGTTTTAGGATTAACAACTTTTCTCCATGCAAATACAAAGTCATCAGCTGTTACCGGGTCCCCATTACTCCATTTAGCATCTTTTCGTAAGTCTACTGTTAATGTTTTACCATCTTTACTTTTCTTAGGTAAGCTCGTAGCAATAGCAGGTTCTGCCTTATCATGTTTATTCATTGAATATAAACCTTCAAATGACTGTCCCGCTATATCACCAGATACTGCATCTGAAATCATTGTAGTATCTAAAGTTGTCATATCTTGTGGTATTACTTTTCTAAATACTTGTCCTTCATCTGAGTATAAACTTTTACTATTACTACAACCTGACAGTATCGATGATGTAATGATTAAAGTTACTATCAGTGTTATCCACTTTTTCATATGTATCCCCCTCCCTTTTATTATCCTGCAGTATTAATTTGTTGTTTTAATTTTTCTGCTTCAGTCTCTGTGACTAAGACAAAGTGTTCTGGTCTTATTTCATACAATTGTTTATTTTCAATATCGTTATCATCAGATTGATATGTAATACGTTTTCTTTGTCTTTCAACGTCAGGATCAGGTTGAGGAATAGCTGATAGTAATGATTTTGTATAGTCATGTAATGGGTGGTTATATATATCATCTGCTGGTCCTAATTCGACAATTTTACCAAAATGCATAACTGCTATTCGGTTAGAAATATATTTCACCATAGATAAGTCATGAGCGATAAATAAGAAAGTGATTCCTCTTTCTCTTTGTAATTTCAACATGATATTTACAACTTGTGCTTGGATAGATACATCTAATGCAGAAATCGGTTCATCCGCAATAATAAATTCAGGTTCTACAGCTAATGCTCTTGCAATACCTATACGCTGGCGTTGTCCTCCAGAGAATTCATGCGGGTATCTATTGGCATGTTCTTTACTTAAACCTACTGTTTCCAAAGCATCATATACACGCTTTTTTCGATTGCGTTTATCAGTCGCTAAATGATGAATATCAATACCTTCGCCAACGATATCCATCACTTTTAGACGAGGGTTTAATGAAGCATATGGGTCTTGGAATATCATTTGAATTTTCTTGTTAAATTTCAACATATCTTTTCGTTTATTAATTTTATGAATATCTATACCGTCATATATTATTTCACCACTAGTGATATCATTTAATTTAATAATGGCTTTACCAGTTGTTGATTTACCACAACCAGATTCACCAACTAAACCTAATGTTTCACCTTTATAAATGTCGAAAGAAATATCTTCAATTGCTCTGACTTCATTCTTTTTCCCTTGATTGAAATATTGTTTTAAATGTTTCACTTCTAAAAGTTTAGTTTTGTTATTATTCATTAAACGCCACCCTCTCTACTTTGATGGGTTTTTCATAACGATTCGATAAATCTTTAAATCGCTTTTGTACTGCCAATGGCGGTTCTACTTTAGGTGCACGTTCATCTAATAACCATGATTTCACAAAATGTGTTGGAGATACCTGAAACCATGGTGCCTCTTCTTTAAAATCAATATCTAAAGCATATTGGCTACGTCGTGCAAATGCATCACCTATTGGAGGATGTAATAAATCTGGTGGTGTTCCTGGAATCGCTATTAAATCAGTTTCATTGCTTGTAGTTAAATCAGGCATTGATGACAATAACCCCCATGTATATGGATGTTTAGGTCCATAAAATATTTCATCCACATTACCTGTTTCAATCATTTGCCCACCATACATAACAGCAACTCTATCAGCAATATTGGCTACTACTCCTAAATCATGGGTGATAAAAATGATAGATGTATTAATTTTTTGTTGTAGTTCTTTCATTAAATCTAATATTTGAGCTTGCATGGTTACATCTAATGCAGTTGTAGGTTCATCAGCAATAAGTACTTTTGGCTCACAAGCAAGCGCTGTAGCAATTACAATTCTTTGTCTTTGGCCACCAGAGAATTGATGTGGATATGCATTAAATCTTTTTTCAGCATTTGGCAACCCTACCAAATTTAAAATTTCTAATGCTCTACGTTTTGCCTCTGATTTACTCATTTTTTTGTGCTTAATTAGAGGTTCCATGACCTGTTTTCCTATTTTCATTGTGGGGTTAAGCGATGTCATTGGATCTTGGAATATCATTGAGATATCTCTACCACGTAATTTGATTAATTCTTTTTCACTTTTTTTCGCAAGATCTTCTCCCAAAAAGTTTATTTCTCCCTCTTTAATACGACCAGAATCACCTTGGAAAAGTTTAGTAATTGCTTTAGTTGTTACAGATTTACCAGAACCTGATTCCCCTACAATTGCTAAAGTTTCTCCTTTGTTGAGATAAAAATCCACACCCCTCACAGCTTGTACTTCTCCAGCTGTAATATCAAAAGATACATGTAAATTATTAACTTCTAAAATTCTTTCTGACATAAACTGCACTCCCCCCTTTTATTTACGCATTTTCGGATCAAATGCATCGCGTAATCCATCACTAAATAGATAGAAGAATAATATTAATAAACTTAAAATAATCGCTGGTATAAATAATTCATGTGGATGAATTAATAACATTGCACGCCCATCATTTACCAGTGAACCTAATGAAGTTTGAGGTGCTGGCACACCGATTCCGATAAAGCTTAAAAATGCTTCAAAGAAAATCGCACTTGGTACAGTAAACATTGAAGTAACAACAATAGCACCTAACGTGTTAGGTAAAATATGTTTGAATATAAGTTTGAATTTTGATGCACCTAGTGTTTGAGAAGCTAATACAAATTCTTGATTTTTGAGTTTTAAAAATTCACCTCTAACCACACGACTCATGCCTAACCAACCAGTAATAGACATAGCTAAAATAATTGTCCAAATTGAAGGTTCAAAAATTAACACAAAAAGAATAACGACAATTAAGTTAGGAATTGAGGCAATAACCTCTAAAATTCTCTGCATCACATTATCAATACGACCGCCAAAGAATCCTGATATTGCACCATAAGTAACCCCAATAAAAATATCAAGAAGTGCTGCCACGATACCTATGAATAACGATACTTGAGTGCCTTTCCAAGTTCTTGTCCATAAATCTCTACCAAGTTGGTCTGTACCAAACCAATAATTATCTTTGGCATGCGCTTCTTTGTATGCATCTTTACCATCTGTCCCTTTTCCATCAAAAGGCAAGAATGGTACTTTATCTAAAACTGCTATTTTAGCAGGTAAATTTCTATGCTCTACGTTTTGAGCTGCATAATCTCTGTTGTTCATTAGAGGTCCAATAAATGCAAATAATACAATGATAATCAGACCTATCATACCTACTACTGCTAATTTATTGCTTCTTAATTGCGCCCAAGCATCTTGCCAGAAATTTTTACTTTCGCGTTGTAATTCTGGTTCTTGATTTAAATCTAATTCTCTAATAACAAAATCAGTAGAAACTGCCCCTTCAGAGGTATGTGACATTGCTGCATTTGAATAATCGTTATCCATTCGTTTTTCTGTCATTACTTTTTACCTCCTTGAACACGAATTCTAGGATCAATTACGCCATATAAAATGTCTACTATAAAAATAGAAACAATGAATAATGTGCTAAACAGAATTGTTGTTGCCATAATAACAGGGAAATCATTAGTAGTTATTGAACGTACGAATTGGTCCCCTAAGCCCGGTACACCAAAGATATTTTCAATTGTTAATGTCCCCGTTAAAATTCCTGCTAACATCGGTACCAAAATCGTGATAATTGGAATTAATGCATTACGTAACGCATGACCAAATAACACTCTCATTGTTGAATTACCTTTAGCACGTGCTAATAGAATATAATCAGAGCTAAGTACCTCAATCATTTCTGCTCGGATATACCTTGCTACTGTAGCTAGTACGACTGCGGATAAAGCAAGTGACGGTAATACTGCTGTAGAAAAACCTTCCCATCCAGCTACTGGAAACCATCTCAAACGAACTGCAAAAACGTATTGTAATAATACTGCTAATACAAATGATGGTACTGAAACTGCTATAACTGAAATTACTGTTGTCGTATAATCAACCCATGTATTTTGTTTTGTTGCTGCCGCAACCCCTAATACCAAGCCAAAAATAATTCCAATAATCATTGCTGTAATACCCATCTCAAATGATGGTAATAATCTAGGTTTAATAAGTTCCCAAACTGGTTGATTATGATATTGGAATGAATAACCAAAGTCCCCAGTTACTACATTTTTTAAATAATGTACGTATTGTACAGCTACCGGATCATTTAATCCATATTTTTCATTTAAAATTGCTTTTTGATCAGCATTTAACTTAGCATCATTAAACGGTGATCCCGGCATCATTTTCATTAAGAAAAAAGTAATTGTAATAATAATAAACAACGATAAAAACATATATCCTAATCGTTTAAATATGTATTTTCCCATCTAATTCCTCCCGATTATTTTCAAAATTGACATTCCCTTCAAAATTTTCTGAATACTTAACTAGTATTATATATTTACAATGCATATAAAATCAATATAGTTTTGCGTTAATGCAATAAAGCAATCATTTTATAAAAATATATTTTTTTGTTTTCAGAATAATTTGGTTGAGTTAAACTATAGACAATACTTAATCGGAGTGGTTTTATTGAAATCGATAAAAAATTATTTATTACCGTTAATCATAACAGTCATCTTATCTTTTCTATTTTGGATTTGGACTTCTCATACATGGACTGATTATATTAACGTCTTATTTTATGTATCATTAATTTCTTTCATACTATTGTTCATTATTCTTTTAGTACAAGAAGGCATATTCGATGTCACTAGTTATGGTTTTCGACGTTTAACATACCAACTTTCATCTAATTCGAAAAAGAAAAGTATTAAAGATGATGCGTTTTTTAATCCTAAAAACGCAAAAAAGGAACACTACATGATTTCCTCATGGGTGCTCCCTAGTCTTTGTATTAATATATTGTTAGTTATCGTCACTATTATTGTTTCTTTCACTATTTAAAAACGCAAGTGTCACATTAAGCCGACACTTGCGTTTTGTATATTTTAGTCTTCGAATTTTTTGAAAATCAGTACTGCGTTATGTCCACCAAAACCTAAACTATTACTCATTGCATGTGTAATTTCTAAGTCTTGAGCTTCATTAGGCACATAATCTATATCACATTCTGGGTCAGGTGTTTCTGCATGGATTGTTGGAGCAATTTTTGAATCTCTAATAGATAAAGCAGAGAAAATCGCTTCAATACCACCAGTTGCGCCAAGTAAATGACCTGTCATAGATTTTGTTGAGCTAACTTTTAATGTATTAACTGCATCACCAAAAGTATTCTTGATAGCTTGTACTTCGTATAAGTCACCCACTGGAGTACTTGTACCATGCGCATTTAAATATTGAATATCTTTTGCTTCAATGCCCGCATCATCAAGTGCTGCTTGCATTGCTCTAGAACCGCCTTCACCTTCTGGCGCTGGTGCAGTAATATGGTAAGCATCACCTGTTGTACCATAGCCCACAATTTCTGCATAAATTTTAGCACCACGTGCTTTTGCAGATTCAAGAGATTCTATAACTACAATCCCTGCACCTTCACCCATAACAAAGCCATCTCTGCCTTCTTGGAATGGACGGCAAGCCGTTTCTTTATCATCATTTGTAGATAATGCACGACTCGCACTGAAACCAGCAATAGCCATATGTGAAATAGGAGCTTCCGTACCACCAGTTATCATTGCGTCCGCATCACCACGTTGAATGATTTTAAATGCTTCACCAATTGAGTTAGTTCCTGTTGCACAAGCAGTTACAGTTGAGCCACTTGGACCTTTAGCACCTAAATCAATAGATACTTGTCCTGTCGCCATATCTGGAATTAACATTGGCACGAAGAATGGACTTACACGTCTTGGTCCGCGTTCAACTAATTGAGTATGGGCTTTTTCGAATGTTTCCATTCCTCCGATACCTGAACCAATCCACACACCAATACGATTTGCATTCGCTTTAACGTCTAATTGGGAATCTTGTACTGCTTCTCTAGCAGCAACAACTGCATATTGCGTAAATCTATCCATACGACGTGCTTCTTTTTTATCAATAAAATCTTCTACATTAAAATCTTTTAATTCGCCTGCTAGATGCACATTATAATTTTCAGTATCAATTCTTGTAATAGTATCGATACCATTAACTCCTTTTAGTGCATTCTGCCATGTTGTTTCAGCATCGTTACCGATTGGAGATAAGGCTCCGATACCAGTAATAACAACTCTATTATTTTCACTCATTAGTTATCCTCCTATTTTCCCCATTTAATAACCATTGCACCCCAAGTAAGTCCGCCACCGAAACCTACTAAAACTAGCGTATCGTCATCTTTAATTTTACCATTTTGTAACTCTTGATTAATACTTAACGGTATTGAAGCAGCAGATGTATTACCGTATTTATTAACAGATACACTCATTTTTTCAGGTTCAATACCTAATCTTAAACGAGCTGATTCCATAATTCTTATATTTGCTTGATGAGGTACAAATAAATCGATATCTTCTGAAGTTAAACCTGCTTTTTCAACAACACGTGTTGACGCATCGCCCATTATTCTTACAGCAAATTTAAATACTTCACGACCATTCATTTTTAATTTCTTAGTTTCTTTATCTAAATATAAGTATTTTCCGCCACTACCATCAGATCCCATTTCGTAACTAATAATACCACGACCTTCTGATACTTCGCCAATAACAACTGCACCAGCGCCATCGCCAAATAAGACAGCTGTAGAACGGTCAGTTAAATCAGTAATTTTAGATAATTTATCTGCGCCTACTACTAGTATATTTTTATAATCACCTGATTGAATATATTGTTTAGCAGTAATCATTGAATACATAAAACCAGAACAAGCTGCTAACTGATCCATTGTAGGTACTTTTCCTGTACCTAAACGTTCTTGTAAAATATTAGCAACACTTGGGAATGGCATGTCACCTGTCGCAGTCGCTACTATAATCATATCTATATCTTCTGGTTGAATACCAGCATCTTTAATTGCTTTTACACTAGCTTCGTAAGCTAAATCTGATGTATCTTGATCTTCATTAGCCCAATGTCTTTCTTTGATTCCAGTCATTTTAGAAATCCATTCATCTGATGTTTCTAAAAATTGTTCAAAATAGGCATTGTCTACAATATTTTCTGGAGCGTATGCCCCGAAACCTTTAATACCCACATCCATGGTTGTACACCTTCTTAATAAATTTTTAATACCAGGTATTAATTTAACATATTTTTCATTTTAAACTCAAGTATATAGAAATCTAATTGAATAGCTGCTATCTCTACACATACTTATATGATTAGCTATACAATCATATAATACCGTCATTTAAATAGCTTTTTAATTTCAACTAATACAAAAATGCTTTAATTAAATCATATCATTTATAAGTTTGATACCACTGTTTCAAACTCATTTGGATTCACTCTATACAAACAATCTTTTTTCCATTAAAATATATGTATATATACTATATTGGAGGTTGCATGCAATGAAATACCTCATGACATTCTTTTGGGCATTCGTTTTATTACAAATGGTCAATTTCGTATTGAACAGTTTAAATGGTGAAGGTAACAGCTTAAATGTTGTTTCACCTATCATTATGGCAGTTATATTTACAATAACAACTGCTATTTTAGGTGCAATAATTAGTCCTAAAAATAAATCTGAACAATACGAATAAGTAAAAACTGGTAGCAGACTTTTATACAGTTGCTACCAGTTTTTTTATAATTTATATCATAAATTTACTATTTTTAAATTTTTCTCCCCGTCAATTGTACACTTGTTTCGTCAATTTTATGTTTGTTTACTTGTTTTAAAAAGTCATTCAAATAAAATCCATTATCTAAATCTAATTTTTCTTTTAATGCATAAACTGTTAATTCATATTGATGATCTTTGTCAGGAGGTGTGGGTCCTACATAATACTTATCAATTGCTGAGAAATCTTCTCCTAATAAGCCACTTGTGAAACTATTCTTTCCTTGAATACCGTCAGTCGTAATTCTAGAGAAATCTTCTTTTACAGAAATATTTGAATTTGAAACTTTAAGATTTGCTACACTCCAATGAATCCAGGTAAATCCACAAACTGGAATAGCATCATAGTCTATTAATGACCAAGCAAGATATTGAGTATCTTTAGGAAGTTCAGTCACTTCAAAAGGAAATGATTTGATTGGATTGCCATTGATTATGTCACTTTCATTTGCGCCAGCTGCATAGGCATATGGGATAAAATTGTTTTTAAATTCTGTGTTGATTTTCATGATGTTCACTCCTCGAATAATTACTATTATTTCTTATTATATTATAAATTAACTAATTAAAGTATATGCATCATTTGTTTAGTTCATTATGTGAATCAATCCATACTTTTAAATACTGAAATCCACCATTTACATCACAAATAAAAAACCAAGAAGATGAATTTTCATTCAAATTCTTGGTTTTAGTTATTTATTATTCAGGTTTGTTAACATCAAATGTTAGTTCATTGTTTTCATCTAAATCTACATCTATTTTAGTACCTTCTGGTAAGTTTTCTTTAATCATCATACGTGCTAATGGTGTTTCAATTTGTCTTTGTACAAATCGTTTCAATGGTCTTGCACCAAATTGAGGTTCATAAGCTTCTTCACCTAACCATTTTTTCGCTTTTTCAGTTACTTCAATAGTTATTCTTTGATCTACTAATCTCATATTCAAGTTACCAATAATTTTATCGACAATCATACTCATATCGTCAACTGATAATGGTCTGAATAATACGATGTCATCCATACGGTTTAAAATTTCTGGTTTGAAGTATGCATGTAAGCTATCCATAACAGCTTTTTCAGTAGATTCACTAATATCACCTGTTTCAGATACTTGATCTAACAATACTTGTGAGCCAATATTACTTGTCATAATAATAATTGTATTTTTAAAATCAACGCTTCTACCTTTAGAATCAGTTAATCGACCTTCATCTAAAATTTGAAGTAATACGTTAAATACATCACTGTGGGCTTTTTCCACTTCATCAAGTAAGATAACTGAGTATGGGTTACGTCTTACCGCTTCAGTTAATTGACCACCTTCATCATGACCTACATAGCCTGGAGGGGCACCAATTAATCTAGACACAGCATGTTTTTCCATATACTCACTCATGTCGATTCTGATCATGTGTTTTTCAGAATCAAATAATGACGCTGCTAATGATTTAGCTAATTCAGTTTTACCTACACCAGTTGGTCCTAAGAATAAGAAACTACCAATTGGTCTATTAGGATCTTTGATACCTGCTCTGGCACGTACTACAGCATCAGAAACTAAATCTACTGCTTTATCTTGACCTACTACACGTTTATGCAAAATATCACCTAAATGAAGTAATTTATCTCTTTCAGTTTCTACTAGTTTTGATACTGGAATACCAGTCCATTGACTTACGATATCTCCAATTTCTTCGTCAGAAACGATTTCACGAATCATTCTATCGTTATCTTCACCTTGTTCATCTTGGAAGACATCTTCTAATTCTTTTAATTCTTTTTCCAATTGTGGTATTTTGCCATATTGTAATTCTGCTGCTTTTTCAAGATTGTTATTAGTTTGCGCATCTTCTAAAGCTTTTCTACTTTCATCCAATTCAGCACGTTTTTCTTGTAATTTAGCAATTTTTTCTTTTTCTTGTTCAACACGAGATTGTAATGAGGCTTGTTTTTCTTTTTCGTTAGATAATTCTTCTTGAAGTTCTTCAAGACGTTGTTTACTAGCATTATCAGATTCATTTTTCAATGCACTTTCTTCGATTTCTAATTGCATTACACGTCTATTAACTTGATCTAATTCAGTAGGATTTGAGCCCATTTCAGTACGAATAGTTGCACAAGCTTGGTCAACTAAATCAATCGCTTTATCTGGTAAAAATCTGTCAGTAATATATCTATCAGATAATTCTGCTGCTGCAACTAAAGCACGGTCTTGAATACGTACACCATGATATACTTCGTAACGTTCTTTTAAACCACGTAGGATTGAAATTGTATCTTCAACATCTGGTTCGCTTACGCCTACTTTTTGGAAACGACGTTCTAAGGCAGAATCTTTTTCAATATACTCTCTATATTCATTTAATGTTGTAGCACCAATACAATGTAATTCACCACGTGCTAACATAGGTTTTAACATGTTGCCGGCATCCATAGCACCATCTGTTTTTCCTGCGCCTACTAACATATGAATTTCATCAATAAATAGGATTATTCTACCATCAGATTCTTTAACTTCTTTAAGTACTGCTTTCAAACGTTCTTCGAATTCTCCTCGGAATTTTGCACCTGCAACTAAGGCACTTAAATCAAGCTCGAAAATAGTTTTGTCTAATAATGATTCAGGCACGTCTTTTTTAACAATTCGTTGAGCTAAACCTTCAACTATTGCTGTTTTACCTACACCTGGTTCACCTATAAGGACTGGATTATTTTTTGTTTTACGGCTTAAAATACGAATCGTATTACGTATTTCCTCGTCACGGCCAATGACAGGATCCATTTTACCTTGACGCACTTCTTCTACTAAGTCATGTCCATATTTTTCTAATGCTTCATAATTTACTTCTGGGTTCTGGCTAGTCACATGATTTCCCCCTCTTATTTTATTTATAATTTCTTTGATAACTTCAGATTTATTACCTATGAATTCTTTAGTTGTTTGATCAATGTCCATAGCTGCTCTTAATACATGTTCCATAGAAATGAATTCATCATCATAATCATTCATATAAGTTTCAGATTTGTTCATTAATTCGTTTGCTTTAGAACTGATATATTGTCCATATTGAACATTATCACCTTGAACAGTTGGATAAGATTTTAACTTCTTATCATAAGCTTTTTCTAATTGGTCTACGTCAATATTTGCACGTTCTAACACACTTTTAAATAAACTTTCACTTTCGTTTAACGTTGCTTTTAGTATTGCTTCTATTTCTATATTTTGTAATTCAAATTCTTTACTATATTCAATTGCTCTTTGTAATGAGCCTTGAATAGCATATGTCATTTTATTTATATCCAATTGTTTTCACCTCTATTTATTTAGAGTCAGTCATTCATTCATCAAAGTTTATTTTTGACTTTGACTTTCTTTGACCTTAACTATATTATAGTCCTCTTTTTAAAATTAATCAACAACTTGAACCTAAAATTTTTATTAATTTTAATCAATTAAATTTTGAATGGATAATACCGAAAAACTCAAACTAAAACCTCTTTATGTATTGAATTCACATTTTTTAAAATATAAACAAAGAAGTAGTATTGAGTACGTTTAGTTTAATAAACATCTTTCAATACTACTCCTTTATGTGATTAGATTATTTCTTTTTAATATGTTTTAAAATTTCGTCAGTAAGTGCTTTTACGCCACTATTTTCTAAATGAATGCCATCTGGTGCAAAGTATTCTGTATGACCCTCTGATCTTTTATACCAATCAATTAAAGTCACATTGCTCTTTTCTTTTGCTGCATCAGCCATTAGCTTATTAACGTGATTTTCATAACCTCTTGGTACTCGTGTATTGACTAAATAAATTTGAGCTTTACCAAATTTACTAATTAAATCATCAAGTTGTTCTTTATTAAAATCACCATTAGTACCTAATTCTAATACAACTTGATCAGATTTTTTATTATAATGAGAATAATTTTGTTCTGCTAATGGAATCGCTTGATATAAATTTCTACCAACTTTACCATCAATTTTAGCTTTTGGTACACTGTCTTTAAAAGTTTCCCCTATGTCTACCATTACTGAGTCACCTATTAATAATGGACTAATATCTGTATCTACATCTGTATCATTTTTTCCATTTTGACCAATTTTATCAATAGGAATCATTCTAATTAAATACTTATCTTCTAAATCTGTGTTAAATGAATTGGACTTATGATTAATTTTATCTTTACCTAATCCATCAAATGAACCAATCATAATAAAAGCAAATGGAATAATTAAAATAATAATCGTAATCGTTCTAATAAGTGCAGGTTTATACTTACGTTTCAAAGTAAATGCCTTTAAACCTTGTTTTCTGAATGGCGTTTCTACATAACGATATGACAACTCAGCGCAAACAAATGTTAAAACAATATCTATAATGTAGACATATAAAGGAATTTGTCCATCAATATAATAGCTATGAATAAAACTAATAATCGGAATGTGCCATAAATATAAACTATAAGACCGTTTACCTATGTATACAAACAAAGTATTACCTAATAGTTTAGACACAAATGTTGCTGGATGCACCACACTAGCAATGATAAATAAAGTCATAGCAGAAATAATATAAAATCCACCATTATAAATCCAGTCACTTTCGTCTTGAACAGTTACAAATAATAGAATTAAAAATGCTAATCCTAATATGCCTACAATATCTATTGCACGTTGTAACGCTTTAGGAGGTTGTGCTTTTAATTTGAATGGTGGCCATAAAAATGCCAATATGACACCCAATAATAATGTTTGTAAACGCGTATCTGTACCAAAATATACTCTTGAATGGTTCAGATGTGGCTCTGAAATGATAATCATTAACATAAGTGATAATAATGAAATGATCCAAAAAATGAGCGTCACATTACGGTATTTCTTTAAAGTTAGTAATAAAGTAATTAAAACTATTGGAAAAACTAAATAAAACTGTTCTTCAATAGCTAATGACCATAAGTGTTTAAGTGGCATAAAAGAGAATTGTTCAAAGTAGTTAACATCCTTAGCGATATACCACCAATTTGAAACATAAAATATTGCAGCAATAATATCATGTTTTACTCTAACTATCTCTTCTGATTTAAAAAGTAATGTGGCTATACCAACTACTAATAATAGCGCTAATACAGCTGGAACTAACCTTTTCAAACGACGTAACCAAAAATTCTTTAAATTGATTATGCCATTTTCTTCGTATTCTTTTAATAATAAGCTCGTTATTAAATAACCTGAAATAACAAAAAATGTATCTACACCTAAAAATCCGCCTGTTAACCATTGTTTATTTAAATGGTAAATAATAATGCCGATAACAGCAATTGCTCTTAAACCATCTAAACCAGGCATATATCTTAATTTCTTTCCCCTATTTCTAGTGCTTTTATATTCCTTATTCATATTACACTTTCTTCCCCATCAAATCATTTTCGAATATTCATAGTAGTTTAAGTTTTATATTAAAATAGTCATGTATCTTGTATTTAATCTAAGTTTCATTACTTATTGAGAAATAATTAAAACAACTTGATAAATCTTATGACTAATAATGATTTGGTTAAAATAAACTTGCAACAACTTATTTATTACTTAAATTTATTGCATTCAAGTTACAATTAGTCTTAATTATTGTAATACAACCGTAATATAAATTCAATTTAAATAGCAATTGAATATTATTTATTTAATGACGATTGGATTTTTTTAAATTTATTAATAAATACATTTTTATTTTCAGAATATTGGTTTCTTATCGTTTAGATAGCGTAAATTTTTAAATTTAATTCATCTTAATTTGCCATCTCTAATTTAGACCACATAAAAAAGAATGGTATGTAATGTATACACGCAATGTGTATATTACTACATAACCATTCTTATTATCAGAATTAGATTAACCAACACCTAGAGCAATTTTCGCGTATCTAGACATCATATCTTTATTCCAAGGTGGATTCCATACGATATTAACTTCAGTATCTTGAATTTCTGGAATCTCTGCTAATACAGTTTTAATTTGATCAATAATTTGCGGTCCTAAAGGACAACCCATAGAAGTTAATGTCATCTCAACAGTACAAAGTCCTTCGTCATCTACATCAACTTTATATACTAATCCTAAATTAACAATATCAATACCTAATTCAGGGTCGATTACCATTTCTAGAGCTCCTAGGATACTATCTTTTAATGCCTCTTCCATTAGTATCACCTCTCTATATTTTCTTTATACTAATATATCAAATATCCGACAAAACGCCAATAAAATGCTATGATACAACTACAATATATTATTACGACATAAGGAGAACGTTATGCAGCCTCATTTAATTTGCTTAGACTTAGATGGAACATTATTAAATGATAATAAAGAAATTTCTAATTATACAAAACAAGTTTTAACAGAATTACAACAACGTGGTCATTTAATCATGATTGCTACAGGCCGTCCATATCGTGCCAGTCAAATGTATTATCATGAATTAAATATGGATACGCCTGTAGTAAACTTTAATGGTGCGTATGTACATCATCCTAAATCAAACGATTTTGATACAATACATGAAGTTTTAGATATAGATATTTCAAAAAATATTATCGAAAAATTACAGCAATTTCATGTAACTAATATTATTGCTGAAGTAAAAGATTATGTGTTTATTAACAACCATGATCCTCGTTTATTTGAAGGTTTCTCAATGGGAAATCCTAGAATACAAACTGGTAATTTATTAGAACAACTTAACGAAGCACCAACATCTCTATTAGTTGAAGCAGAAGAAAGCAAAATTCCAGAAATCAAAGATAAATTAACTCAGTTTTATGCTGAAAATATTGAACACCGTCGTTGGGGTGCACCATTTCCTGTCATTGAAATTGTTAAACGCGGTATTAACAAAGCTCGTGGTATTGACCAAGTTAGACAATTTTTAAATATTGAACCAGAACATATTATTGCTTTTGGTGATGAAGATAATGACATCGAAATGATTAAATACGCACATTATGGTATTGCTATGGACAATGGTCTTCAAGAACTTAAGGATATTGCTGATGAAACAACATTTAGTAATAATGAAGATGGAATTGGAAGATATTTAAATAATTTCTTTGATTTGAATATACGTTATTATTCATAAGAATAGCGTTTCAACACATCTGAGATAGATATACTATGCTGTCTCAGAATTTTATTATATCAGGGGGTATAACCGCATGAGTAAAATAGTTGTCGTCGGTGCAGTTGCAGGTGGTGCAACTTGTGCAAGTCAAATTAGACGTTTAGACTCTGAAAGCGAGATTATAATTTTTGAAAAAGATAGAGATATGAGCTTTGCCAACTGCGCATTGCCTTACTATTTGAGTGATACAATTACTGAAAGAGAAAAAGTGTTAGCTTATACTCCGGATAAGTTTTTCGATAAAAAACAAATATCAGTTAAAACGTATCATGAAGTCATTGCAATTAACGATACCAAACAAACTGTAACCGTTAAAAATAAAAATACAAATGAATCGTTTGAAGAATCATATGATTACTTAATTTTAAGCCCTGGTTGTAGTGCAAACCGACTTAATTTTGATACAGACTTAGCTTTTACATTAAGAAACCTAGAAGATACAGACGCTATCAATTCATTTATTGATAAAAATAATGCTCAAAAAGCATTAATTGTAGGTGCTGGGTATATTTCATTAGAAGTATTAGAAAATTTATATCATAGAGGATTAGATATCACACTTATTCATCGTTCTGAACAGGTAAATAAATTAATGGATCAAGATATGAATCAACCTATCTTTGATGAATTAAAAGATAAACATATTCAATATCGTTTAAATGAAGAAATTGCTGATATAAATGGTAATGAAATTACATTCAAATCAGGAATAAAAGAAGACTACGATATCATTATTGAAGGTATAGGTACTAAACCTAACTCTGAGTTTATAAAAAGTTCTAACGTTCAACTTGATGAAAAAGGATTTATTCCAGTGAATGATGCTTTCCAAACAAATATAAATAACATTTATGCTCTTGGAGATGTCATTACATCACATTACAGACATGTTGATTTAAAAGCAAATGTTCCTCTAGCCTGGGGCGCACATCGTGCTGCGAGTATTATTGCTGAACAATTAGTAGGAAATGATAATATTAAATTTAAAGGATATCTAGGATCTAATATTGTTAAATTTTTCAATTATACGTTTGCTAGCGTTGGTGTTAAACCAGAAGAATTATCTCAATTCAATTATAAAATGGTAGAAACTAAACAAGGCGCACATGCAGGTTATTACCCAGGAAATACACCATTACATCTGAGAGTATACTTTGATCAAGATACTAGAAAAATTATACGTGCAGCTGGAGTTGGGCAAGAAGGTGCTGATAAACGTATTGATGTATTATCTATGGCAATGCAAAATAATATGACTGTTGATGAATTAACAGAGTTTGAAGTTGCGTATGCCCCACCTTATAGTCATCCTAAAGATCTTATTAATATGATTGGATATAAAGCACAATAAAAAACATGCAAAACGGTTAATTAAAATCGTTTTGCATGTTTTTAAGTTTATAAATGATTTAATGACCTATCCTAAACCTAACATTTTTGAGATAGGACCCCAAGGAAGAATAACACCAATTGCCATTGTTATAATAATTAAGACAATTGTACTCCAAAATAATTTTGTAGAATCTTCGTGTTTCTTTCTTTTAGTAATAGAAATTTCCATTAATGCAATAACACCTAAACCACACAACATTTTCAATGTTAAAAGTATATGATTGCCGCCTTCACCATTACTGGCTGCAGCAAATTCTTTAATTAATTCCCAAAAACCAGAAATTAATGTTAATAGCATAAACAATCTTAATGCCATCTGTAATGGTTTAAAATATGGTGTAGCTCCTTGTGCTTTAGAAATGTTTAAGTATGCAGCAATAAAAAGAATAATTGCTAATACCCAACTTAAAATATGAACATGTAACAAATCAATGTTCCCCCCACTTAATATTTTACTTAACTAATGATACCACAAAACGAACAATTTATTTTAAATGATATAAGTATATAATTTATTACCCTTTTTAAGAGATTGTTCGTCATAGTAATAAACAAAAATATAAAACTCTAACCCTAAGCCCAAACATAATTATAGCCTGAGACATTTACTTATGTCCCAGGCCTTTAACTATATTATCTAATTAATTATAACTAGTTTAATCTTATTCAGAAATGTAAGTAGTTAACGTACCAATATTATCGATAGTTACTTTAACTTCATCACCAGGTTGTAAGAATTTTGGAGGTTGCATACCAGCACCAACACCAGCTGGCGTACCAGTAGCAATAATATCTCCAGGATGTAAAGCAACGTATTTAGAAATTTCTTCGATTAATTCGTCAATTTTTAAAATCATTTCACCTGAGTTACCATCTTGACGAATTTCATTGTTTACTTTAGTAACAATATTAACGTTTTCAGGTGTAGGTAGTTCATCCTTAGTTACGATGTATGGTCCCATTGGGCAACCACCTGTTAAACTTTTAGATAAGAATGCTTGGTCGTGGTTATTTTGGGCATTACGGTCAGTAATATCATTGATAATTGTATATCCATAAATATAGTCTAACGCTAATGCTTTAGGAATTTTCTCTCCTGATTTACCAATTACAATACCTAACTCGCCTTCATAATCTAATTGATCAGTAATATCTTTGTGATTTGGAATTGTTGCTAAATCACCTGTTAATGATGATGCTGCTTTAGTGAAAACATATAATCGTTGTACTTCATGGTTTAATTCACTTGCATGATCTTCATAGTTACGACCAAATGCGATAACGTTATTTGGTGGAGTAACCGGTGGTAAAAATTCAATATCATTAAATGAAATTTTATAATCTTCAGCTTTACCGCTATCTTCAGCAGCTACAACTGCTTTACGTACTTGTTCTTGGAAATCTAACGTTTGGTTTTGTTGTAATCCTGCTAATAATGTTTTCGGATGAAAATCACTTTCTGCAAAATCTGCAAATACTAATGTTAAATCCCAAACAGCATCTTCACGTTTAACTTTAACACCATATGAAGTTCTGTCATTATGCTTGAATGATAAAAATTTCATTCATAATCAACTCCTCATCTATATCTTAATACATATTATAACTGTTATGACCATGAAATAACAAATATATAAGTAAGAAAATTAAGAAAGTTTCTACATATTCGTTTTTTCAAATTATCCGTAAGTAAGAGTATCTTAATTGTCATCAATTTCTAACATGCCAAATTTAAAGAAATATAAATAACCTTTGACCTTAGTTTGAAGTATCGTTTCTAAAGTATTGCGGTAATACTTCATCTGTATGCGATACTTATCCTTCAATTGTTGACCGATTTCTTCATCTGTTAATCCTCTTCGACGGTTAAAAGCGTCTGTCTTATAATCTACAAAATAATATTCTTTATCTTTAACATAGATTAAATCAATCATCCCTTGAATAATTGAAACGTCTTCATCTTTCAGTTCTAATTGATCAACTTTAGATTGATTCACTACAAAAGGTAATTCTCTATAAACTTGATCAGCGTTTGCTATTTCTAAATACAAATTACTATTTATAAAACGCATAATTTCTTTATATCTAATATCTTCTTTTGCATCAGATTCAATGATATTTTTATCTATAAGCTGATTGATATATTGATCTAAATCATCTTCAGTCATTCTTTCTTGGTTAAATGGTAAATGTTGCATTACTGTATGCATCAATGTACCCACTTCATTCGCTTTGCGTTTTCCTTGTTGACTTAAAAATTTAGGACGTTCATATGTTGAGACACCTATTCTATACTGTCGCACTCTGTCATAGTTAGTCCCACTTTCTTCCGTTTCAAGTTGACGTTTTAATTCTGATACAGATTGTTTTGACGGTTTTTCAGTGTCGGCTAAATAAGGATATTCGAAAGTTAACTTGTCTTTTATTTTAGCTTTAACATCTTCGTTTCCACTTTGATACATTTCAATATCTTCTATACTTCTATGTTCTTGATCAGTAGTTGCAATCTCTGTAGAAATATCTTCGAAATGATCAATAAATAATGTCACTCTTGGTTTTACATTACTATCCAATTGTTCAACTTCTTTTTCAAATTTTTGATCATTTGTAATACTAGACGATTGATATTTTGATAATATGCTATAAATCATTGTAAATGGATTAGATGCAGTTAAACGTTCATTAACAGCGATATGATTTCCCGAAATAGGCAATCTTTCTAGTTTATCTAATTCCTTTTCATCTTTAATTCTACCTATTAATATCAATTGTTCCTTGGCTCTTGTTAATGCTACATAGATTAAACGCATTTCTTCAGAAATCATTTCTTTTTCATTAATTGCAGAATAAGCGACTGAAGACAACGATGGATAAGCAATATCTTTTTCTACATCAAAGTAATCCATCCCTAATCCATATTTCTGATTCAAAACAACTTGTCCTCTTAAATCTGTTTTATTAAATTTCTTAGATAAACCAGAATATATGACAAATGGAAACTCTAAACCTTTACTACTATGAATTGTCATCATACGTACTACGTTATCGTTTGGCCCTACAATATTTTCTTCACCAAAGTCTTTACCTCTATCAATTAGCTCATCTATAAATCTAATAAATTGATACAATCCACGGAAACTGGAGTTTTCAAATTCAATAGCCTTATTAAATAGTCCATATAAATTTGCTCTACGTCCTCTACCACCTATTAAGCCACTAAAATATTGAATAACAAAATGATCGTTATAAAATTTATCAATTAATTGATAAACCGGATAACGTTGGCTATATTCTTGATAGTGTTGAATATCATCTAAAAAGTGTTTTAACTTTTTAACTAACTTTTTATTAGCAACATCATTATTAATATATTGGTGAATTGATTGATAAAAATAATCATCATTAGGACTAAATACACGAATATTTGCTAATTCATCTTCTGTAAATTGATAAATAACTGAGCGCATTAATCCAACCAAATAGATATCTTGTAACGGATTATCAACTGTACGTAAAAACGATAATATAAGTCGTACTTCTGTCTGTTCGAAATAACCTTCTCTACTGTTCACGTGAAATGGAATATCATTATCTTTAAAAGCTTGCTGTAAATTACGCGCTTGACCATAACTGCGTTCTAATATAACGATATCTTTATATGTCGCAGGTCGATATGAATTAGATTTCATATCATATACTTTTTTATGGTCTAAAATGTCTTTAACTTGCTCAACTATATAATTAGCCTCTTGTTCAGTACCAGTTAAATCACTATCTTCAGAACTCGCTTCAACCATTGTACGTAATTCTACATTATGATTAACATCGTCAAATGGCGCACCATAATATAATTGTGCCGCTTCATCATAAGAAATTTCTCCTACTTCTTCATCCATCATGTGTTTAAATAGATAGTTTGTCGTTGATAATACTTCTTTTCGAGATCGGAAGTTTTGAGACAAATCTATACGCATACCTGCTCCTTGTCCTTCGGTATTAAAACGGTTATATTTTTCGATAAATAAACTTGGATCGGCCTGTCTGAATTTATAAATCGATTGTTTAACGTCACCAACCATAAATAAATTCCCATTAGATTCTTCACCTGTTTTGATACAAGATAAAATCTTCTCTTGAACACGGTTGGTATCTTGGTATTCATCAACCAATATTTCAGAAAAATGTTGACGATACATTTCAGCAATTTGTGAAGGTGAACCATCTTCATTAGTTAAAATTTGTAAGGCAAAATGTTCATAATCCGCAAAGTCTAATACATTTCTTTGGCGTTTGTGTTTCCCAAATTCATTGATAACATCTTTCACAATATCCGATAAATATGAAACTCTTGGCGCTAACAATTGCATATCATGTTTCAAATCTTCTGCAGTTCTTGAGAAATAATCACTTTTAACTTTAGTAATCATATCTTTATATTTAGTGTACGCAGCTTTCGCATCTTCTAATGCATCTACCATCATGGCATTTTCTTCTTTGATTTTTGCTGTTATAGCTGGAAATCTACTTGCAAATTGATGATTTATAAGCGTTTCAATTTGTAATGTATCATTTTCAAATAATTGACTCATAAATCGTCGTTCTGATTCTATGACTTCTAACTGCTTATCTACACTTTCCATCATTGAAAATAACTCATAACTTTTATCAAGTGATTCTTGTGCAGCATTTATAAAAATCATTGCCAAATCATTTAATAATTTTAATAACTCATCTTGCTGTGATTCATCCATATATGGTGTTGAAAGTTGATTTAACCATTCTTGAGGATTCGGGTTAGCAATACTAAAGAAATAAAGTTGTTTAATAATACTTCTAAATTGTGTATCACTACGGTCATTAGATAATTGTTCAGTTAAATCAATAAATTCTGGTTTCAAATAATCATAATGTCGCTCTAACACTTCATCAATCGTTTGTTCTAAAAGTAAGATATTTTCTGCTTCACTACTCGTTCTAAAATTAGGATCAATATCTAGTACGTCATAATGTTGTTGAATTAATTTCAAACAAAAACTGTGTAAAGTGGAAATCTGAGCTTGATGTATTTTGATACGCTGATTTTTCAAGTGTTCATTATTTGGATCTTCAATCGAAGCTTGTTGAATACGTTGGTCAACTCGATGTTTCATTTCTCTTGCACTTAAATTAGTAAATGTCACTACTAGTAAACGGTCTACATCAATTTCATCTCTTAAAATACGTTGAATAATTCTTTCAACCAGTACAGCTGTTTTACCAGAACCAGCAGCTGCAGCTACTAAAATATCTTGACCTTTGGCATAAATACTGCGCCATTGTGCATCTGTCCAAATAACATCTTGTGGTTTCGTAGGTATCATTCAGTTCCACCTCCATTTTCTTCCATTTGTTGAATCGCTTCTATTGGATTAATAAACTCATCAACAGTGCGATATCTTTTACTATCTATCATGCCATCTACATGACAAACAGATTGGTAACTACAATATTGGCATGGCAATGTTTGTTTATATTTGAGTGGTGCTACTTCTGTATGTCCATCCATAATATGACTTGCCGTTTCAATAAAATTCTTTTTATTATGTTCTATAAATTTGTAAATAGTGTTTTCATCTGCAACCTGACTACTAGCTTTATTTATTGTTCCTTTAGCAGTTAAACCAACTGGCACAATATCAGATTTGAATTTAGGTTCTAATCTAATATCTAAAGCATCTAACACATTTTCATCACTATTAACTAATCCACTCATCTTAAATTTATTAATGTGCTCTTTTTCTAATTTTTCTTGATCAATTTCTAACCAATTTTTCAATTTGAGTCTTGGTTCATGAACATGGAAGTATAGTAAGCCACCTGGTTTAACGATATCTGTTAAGCCTAATCTTTCTTTGTTTTGTAATACGATGTCCATATAAGTCATCATTTGCATTTGTAAACCATAGTAAACTTTTGTTAAATCAAGTGTTGCACTATTTTTTGATGATTTATAGTCAATGATATTAACGTAACTTTGATTTTCTTTTGTATAAGTATCTATTCGGTCAATTTGACCACGTATATTAATAGGAACACCTTGTGTAGTTGTTAATGATTTAGCCATCAATTCTTCATCAGATTTAGGTGATTTACGGAAGCCCGTTTCAAATTGTTGTGGTTTGAATTTCGTATAGTCTCCTTGATATTTCAAAGCACTTAAAGTTGTTTCAACAATTGCGCCTATTCTTCTGGATAAATAACGATAATAAGCTGATGAATTTAATAGATTAAATTGAACTTTAGGTAAAATTTGTTCAAGCGCTTCTGATGTTAATGTTTTGATTTTTTTCTGATCAAGATGTTTAAAGTCTCCATCTATACGATCAGATATATATTTCAATACAGAATGGAAAATATCACCTAAATCAAAGTTTTGTAGTTCATATTTTGTTCGCTCATTTAATCTTAAACCATGTGAAGCAAAATGTTTAAATGGACATTGTTGATACCCTTCGAATCTAGATACACTCGCATTAATCGTTTTACCGTATAAATCCTGTGCCAGTGTTTCACTAAGCTGCTTCGTCTCATTATCGTAAGTTAACGAAGTGATTAAATAATCCAATCCCTCATTAAGACGCTCATCGTCACTCATTACTTGATATGCATCAAGCCATGTATCTGCTACAATTTCTTCATCTAACCAAGCTCTTAGTGACTCAAATAAATTAATTTTTGTTTGATGAACATGCTCAATTAATGAAATAGGATGTTCTTGATGCATTTGATGAATATTTATTACATCTAAATTGTCATAAATATCTTTTATTTGTGCTAAAAATGGACTCATTTCTTTTTCATCACCTGATGATCCCATCAAGCTATATGAAAATGTAACTCTATTTGTTGCACGAGTCATAGCAATATAGCATACAAATGCTTCATCCATTTGTAAGATATCTGACGTTGGGCTTAATTCTATTTGAGCATTTTGTTCGAATAATTTTTTCTCATCATCACTAATTAAGCTTGAAGAAGAAATAGGTTGAGGCATAGAACCATCATTCATACCGACAAGATAGATATGCTTTTTATTATCTACTTTAGCTAAATCCATCGTACCAATGCTTATTTGATCAAGTGTTTGAGGAATCATCACAAATTCTAATTGTTCTAATCCAATATCAAATACTTCTAAAAAGCGAGTTAATGTCATGCTTTCATGTTCAAACACAGTTACCAAATCATCTAGTATTTGAATTAAACCATTCCAAATTTGATCAATTTCTTCAGCTTCTTCATGGTAACCATCATTATCTAAAATATCTCGTTGTGTCATTAACTGATTGGGTAATTCAAAATATTCCATACTTTCATAAAATGCAGTAGCAAACTCACGAACTGTGTTACCTTCATTCATTGCTTGTTCAAAATGAAGAATTTTATCAATCACATCATTTTTTAATTTAACAACTTGTTCGAATGTCTCTCTTTCTTCTTGTGTAAGTTGATGTTCTTTACGACCCATTTTTCTAAAATTATCTACATTAAATAAATCGTCATCTAACCATCTTTTTCCATAAATACCACGTTCTATAGCAAAATTTTCTAATAAATCTATTAGGTGTGTACTATTTTTATATTGGTTAGTCAGCACATCTGTTTTCAATAAACGCATCATTGCATTGATATGCCAATTAGTTTGGATTACTTCGATTAGTGAACGAATCATTTCCATAATAGGATGATGTGTCATTGAACGTTTTGTATCTATGTTAAAAGGAATTTGATATAGCGGTAAAATAGATTCAAATAAATCGGCATATGATACGTCTCGATATAAGATTGCAATATCTTGAAATCTCAATTGGTTATCACGTGTATCTTTAAGAATTTGTCTTGCAATTTCATTAATTTCTTCTCTCATACTAGAAGATTCAAGAATATCGATATGCCCCTGATTTTGTTGAGGCGTTAGTTGTAATGCGTCGAATTGGGATTCTAAAGCTTTTAGATCATTGTGATTAAATCGATAGACTTCATTGAAAAGACGCTTTTGAAGTTGGATATGTAAATCTTGAGCAATCTCTTCTAAATGATTTAAAACTTCAGATGGCTTTCTAAATAAACTGAAAGCATCTTGATTACCATCAGTAGTTAATAATACCGTTACTTTTTTAGCATTTCTTACTAATGCTTGAATCATTTCGTATTCAAGAGTTGAAAAGTTATGGAAACCGTCTATGTATATTTCTGAGCGTTTTAGCCATTCAGATTTATCCATTTGTTCGATAAATTTTCGTAACGAATCTTCAACTGTAATAAAATTGCCGTGAGTTCGAGACTCAAATTGTTTGTATATTAAAGAAATATCTTCTAATTTATGTTTAGTTCTGGTTTGAATATCGTGTGTATTTAGAAATTCATCAATATGTTCAGGTAAGACAGAATATTTTTTAAAATCTTGAATTTGTTCGGCTAATTTCTCACTAAACCCAAAGTATTTGGCTTGTGATTTATATAATTTCATATCTGATTGATATTGTTGTACTAAATGATAAATCATCATTTCAGTTGCCGCTTTAGATAATCGTTGTTCCGTAAATCCCCCAACTTCTTGGAACACTCTATGGCTTAATCTTTCAAAGTGAAGTACCTCTGTTCTCAAACTTCCATTTAATGTTGAATCATTAACAAATGCTTGTTCAAATTGAAAAGTACTTTGAGTTGGAGCGATTAAAATAATTGGATCACCAAGTGGGTCAGTTTTCATTTTATCTTTGATTTCATTAACCATAGCTGTAGACTTCCCTGTCCCAGCTCTCCCTATATATGCATTTAATTCCATAACAACCCTCACTCCTTTGACAACATTTTAACATGGGAGCGGGACAGAAATAACATTTTTACAAAATTTATTTCGTTGTCCCGCCCCGCCAAGGTTGACT
The DNA here is from genome assembly GCF_001808005.1 of Staphylococcus sp. HMSC13A10. Classification (NCBI taxonomy): domain Bacteria; kingdom Bacillati; phylum Bacillota; class Bacilli; order Caryophanales; family Staphylococcaceae; genus Staphylococcus; species Staphylococcus sp. HMSC13A10. The sequence continues at coordinate 105,120 of NZ_KV791856.1, forward strand.
AAGTTAGTAAAGTATCACTACTATTTATAATAGTTTAGTGATACTTACACATTAGCTTTAGCTAAGGTGTTCCACTAAGGATTACATGAGTTAACACTCATGCATAAGTAATTCTAATTTCTAAAGAAAAAGAATTACTTTATCAGTCAACTACTGCCAATTTGTAACTTATTTCTATTTTTTAAGTTCACTTCATTTTCACAGAATTACATTATTGAACCTAATAGCTATCACTATTAGGTAAGTCATACTAATTTGTTTTACAAAAAGTATGACTTTCCGTTATACATATTTATTCATTAATATATCTACACAATTTTACACACAAAAAGCGATAGACTTAGCGTCTATCGCTTTCAAAATTAATTTTTAGTATTATCTGGATTAAAGTTAGCTTTAAATTCATTTAATGGCCAGAATCTGAATGAAACTTTACCAACAATTTGATCTTTATTAATCAAACCAAATGAACGACTATCTTTACTTACTTCACGATTGTCCCCTAATACTAAGTATTTACCTTTAGGGATGACATTTGATTTAGGGTTAGCATTAGGTAAATCTTTCACTTGGAAAGTACCAGTAATATATTCAATCTGTTTTCGTTTCTCATTATAATTTAAATAAGGTTCATCCTGTTTCTTACCATTTATATATAATTGGTCTTTTTTATATTCTACCTTATCTCCTGGAGTACCAATAACACGTTTAACGTAGTCATCTTTTTTATTAGCATGGAAAACAATAACGTTACCTTTTTTCACATCGCCAATTTTATAACCCATAATGTTTACGCCAACACGTTCCCCATCTTTTAATGTTGGATCCATTGAGTCACCTTTAATTGTATAAGGTTGACCAACAAAATCCTTTATAAACCATACAAGCAAAACTGCTATTGCGATGGCGACAATCCATTCTATAATTTCCTTTTTCAAATTACACACCTCTTATATTCATTTAAAGTCTGTCGTAAATGCATCAAACGGATAATATTTTACACTTACATCACCAATAATATTACTTTTATCAATTAGACCATAACGTCTTGAGTCTGATTTTACACTATCGTTATCATTTAATACAAAATAGTGTTTGGGTGAAATGATATCTCCATCTGAATGTTTCATATTTCTTAACGAAACATTATTCAAATCTCTATTTTTAGCGTACTTATCTTGAACTACTCTATCGTCTCGATAAAGCTTGTTATTTCTAATTTCAATAGATTGTCCTGGTTTCCCAATTATTCTACTAAAATGGATTCGTCCATTATCTTTATACATCACTATATCACCAGTATCTAATAAATTAAATGTGACTTTAATTTTATTAACAATCAATCGGTCACCTTCATTTAATGTAGGTGCCATACTTTGATCCTGTACAACAGCACCTCTGATGATAAATGTTTGAATGAACATTACAATAATAATCGCAAATATTAAGGAAATCAAATATTTAATAACAGTTTTCAACTTTTCACTCCTTAGTAGAGCCCATAAAATGTTTTTCTACCTTTTTACTTACAAACCAAAGTAAGACAAATAATAATAACGTCACAATAGCTCTTATCGGATTAGTGAAAATCGTCGTTACCTCTCGACCCATTATCCCTAATACAGTTATGGAAATCAATTTAGATAATGTTAAAACGATAAAATAATACTTTGTTTTAATATGTGAAAGACTTGCTACCACATTAATCAATGTATTTGGCGTAAATGGAAAACATAATAAAATAAATAGTGGTATTAAGCCTTGTCTATCTATAAAACTAATTAATCTTTGTACTGACTTTTTAGTTTTGAATTGTTTCATTTTTTTAGTATTGACTAACCTTTTAAAGATTAAAAACATTGTAAATGTACCTGCTACAATGCCTAGCCAACAAATTATAATGCCTACGACCGCACCATATGTATGCATAATTAAAATGACATAAAGCGTTAAGGGTAAAATGGGGATGATTGCTCTAAAATATATTAGCACAAACCCAGGAATATATCCGAATTGCCGAAATAAATCAAACCATTCTTCTAATTGTTCAAACGACAAAACATCAAATCCTTTCTTGGTAAACATTACCTTATTTATTATAGTTGTAATTATAGTATTTTGAAATAGCAATCTTCTTTTAAAGCAATAAATACATCTGAAGTTTGAGAAAACAAAACCACTTTACAACATGAAAGGCTAGGACAAGTTAGTCCTAGCCTTGTAATTATAACATTTATTTATTATAAAATATATTTTTTATAGATTATAGACGTGCTTCAAGATCTTTTTTCATTTCTTCAAATCCTGGTTTACCTAATAATGCAAACATGTTTTGTTTATAAGCTTCAACACCAGGTTGATTAAATGGATTTACGCCTAATTGATATCCACTCATAGCACAAGCTAATTCGAAGAAGTAAACAACATATCCAAATGTTTCTTCATCTAATCGAGGAATATTAACAACGATATTAGGAACTCCACCATCAGTATGTGCTAATAATGTACCTTCAAATGCTTTAGTATTTACCTCATCAATTGTTTTACCAGCAAGATAATTTAATCCATCTAAATCATCACTATCTTCTTCAATTGTAAGATCATGTTTAGGATTATTAACTTTAACAACTGTTTCAAATAAGAAGCGACGGCCTTCTTGAACATATTGTCCTAATGAATGTAAATCTGTAGTATAGTTCGCGCTTGAAGGATAAATGCCTTTAAAGTCTTTACCTTCAGATTCACCGAATAATTGTTTCCACCATTCATTGAAATATTGCATAGAAGGTTCATAGTTAATTAACATTTCAGTAGTGTAGCCTTTGCTATATAAAAGGTTACGGATTGTAGCATATTGATAAGCAATATTCTCTTCTAATTTATCTGAAGATAATTCTTCACGTGCTTTTGCTGCACCAATCATCATTGCCTCAATATTAATACCTGCAGCTGCAATTGGTAATAAACCAACGGCTGTTAATACTGAATAACGTCCACCAACATCGTCTGGTACTACAAATGTTTCATAACCTTCATTTGTAGCTAATTGTTTTAAAGCACCTTTTTTCTTATCAGTAGTAGCGAAAATACGTTTTTTAGCTTCTTCTTTACCATATTTATTTTCTACTAATTGTTTAAATAAACGGAAAGCAACTGCTGGTTCAGTTGTTGTTCCTGATTTTGAAATGACGTTTACAGAAAAATCTTTATCTGCTAAATAATCAACTAATTCTTTTGTATAACTAGAAGATAAGTGATTACCTACAAATACAATTTCAGGATAGTCATTATTTGTTCTGAATGAAGAAGTAAGCATTTCAATAGCGGCACGTGCACCTAAATAAGAACCACCGATACCAATAACAACTAATACATCAGAATTGGCTTTAATACGTTTAGAAGCTTCTACAATTCTTGAAAACTCTTCTTTATCATAATCAACAGGAAGATCAACCCAACCAAGGAAATCTTTTCCAGCGCCAGTACCTTCATGTATCGTTTTGTGTAATGTTTTCACGATATCTTTTTGTTGTTCTAATTCATGTTCTCCAAAAAATTCTAAAGTCTTACCATAATCTAATTGAATATGAGTCATCTAAAAAGCCTCCTATGTTTTTACTACTTTAATTCTACTAAGTTTATATTTGCTATTCAATTCACAAGTCTCCTTTTTACTATTAAAAATGAACTTTCAGTGTCATTTCAGTTTCCAAATGTAATCTCTTATCAATACAATATGCATTTTTCTAAAAATTTAATAACTTTAAAAATTCTTTTATATCAGCATATATTAAAGATAATATTGAAAACATCTCATCTATTAAATGTATATTTATGTAGTTTTATGGTTTATTTTTCATTAGCAGTCTGTTATGATGAATTTATATTAAAATTCTGAAAATAATTTGAGGTGTAAATATGAAAGAGAAAATTGTTTTAGCATATTCTGGAGGATTAGACACAAGCGTAGCAGTACAATGGTTAATAGATAAGGGTTACGATGTTGTAGCATGTTGTTTAGATGTTGGAGAAGGAAAAGACTTAGATGTTGTACATGAAAAAGCGTTAAAAATGGGCGCAGTAGAATGTCATATTATTGATGCTACAAAGGAATTTAGTGATGATTATGTAAGTTATGCTATTAAAGGTAATTTAATGTATGAAAATGCATATCCATTAGTATCAGCATTATCACGTCCACTAATTTCTAAAAAGTTAGTAGAAATTGCTGAAAAAACAAATTCAGTCGGTATTGCTCATGGATGTACTGGTAAAGGTAATGACCAAGTACGTTTCGAAGTCGCAATTAAAGCACTTAATCCAAAACTAAAAGCATTTGCACCTGTAAGAGAATGGGCATGGAGTCGTGAAGAAGAAATTGATTATGCAATCAAACATAATATTCCAGTATCAATTAATCATGATTCTCCTTACTCAATTGATCAAAATTTATGGGGTAGAGCTAACGAGTGCGGTATCTTAGAAGATCCTTATGCTGCCCCACCTGAAGATGCATTTGATTTAACGAATGCACTTGAAAATACACCTGATGAATCCGACGAAATTATTCTTTCATTTAAAAATGGTATACCTGTTCAAATAGATGACAAAGATTATGATTTAGACGATTTAATCCTTTATTTAAATCAATTAGCTGGTAAACATGGTATTGGTAGAATTGACCATGTTGAAAATAGATTAGTCGGCATAAAATCAAGAGAGATTTATGAAACACCTGGTGCAGAAGTGATTTTAAAAGCTCATAAAGCACTTGAAACAATTACTTTAACTAAAGACGTTGCACACTTTAAACCAGTGATTGAAAAGCAATTTTCTGAACAAGTATATAATGGTTTATGGTTCTCACCTTTAACTGATAGCCTAAAACAATTTATTGACAGTACACAACAATATGTCGAAGGAGATGTAAGAGTTAAATTATTCAAAGGCAATGCTATCGTAAATGGTAGACAATCACCTTATACTTTATACGATGAAAAGTTAGCTACTTATACAAAAGAAGATGCGTTTAATCAAGAAGCAGCTGTCGGATTTATCGATATTTATGGTTTACCAACGCAAGTTAATTCTATGTTACATGGAGGCTACAGTAATGAGTAAAAAAGCTTGGGGAGGAAGATTCGAAGCTCAACCAGAAGATTGGGTTGATGACTTTAATGCATCAATTGATTTCGACAAAAATTTAATAGGCCAAGATATTCAAGGTAGCATTGCACATGCAACAATGCTCGCTAATCAACATATTATTAGTCAAGATGATGCCAAAACCATTATAGAAGGCTTAAAAGAAATCCAAGTAGATGCGCATCAAAATAAAATTGAATTTAAAGCATCGCTAGAAGACATTCATTTAAACATTGAACATGAGCTAATTCAACGTGTAGGAGAAGTTGGCGGTAAACTTCATACTGGTAGAAGCAGAAATGATCAAGTCGCTACTGATATGCATTTATACACTAAAGAAGAAGTTCTAGAAATTATTGAATTAATTAAATCATTGCAGCAAACGATATTAAAAATTGCTAATACCCATATAGACACAATTATGCCAGGTTATACGCACTTACAACGTGCTCAGCCGATATCTTTCGCGCATCATATTATGACTTATTTTTGGATGTTAGAGCGTGATAAATCTCGATTCCAAGATAGCATCAAAAGAATCGACATCTCCCCTCTTGGTGCTGCAGCATTAAGCGGAACAACACATCCTATTGATCGTCACGAAACACAATCACTGCTTAATTTTAGTGCTATATATGAAAATAGTTTAGATGCTGTCAGTGATCGTGACTATATTGTCGAAACACTGCATAATATTTCATTAACTATGGTTCATTTATCAAGATTTTCTGAAGAAATTATTTTCTGGTCCACTGATGAAGCAAAATTCATTACGTTATCAGACGCTTTTTCTACTGGTTCGTCTATTATGCCTCAAAAGAAAAATCCAGATATGGCAGAATTAATTAGAGGTAAGGTGGGTCGTACAACAGGTCATTTAATGAGTATGTTAGTTACACTTAAAGGCCTACCATTAGCTTATAATAAGGATATGCAAGAAGATAAAGAAGGTTTATTCGATGCTATCCATACAATTAAAGGTTCACTCAAAATTTTCGATGGCATGTTAGATACGATGACTGTTAATACTGATCGTCTTAATGAAACAGTTACAAAAGACTTTTCAAATGCAACAGAATTAGCTGATTATCTTGTAAGTAAAAATGTACCATTTAGAACTGCACATGAGATTGTTGGAAAAATTGTATTAGATTGTATTAATAACGGTATTTATTTACTCGATGTGCCTTTAACAGATTATCAATCCTATCACCAGAGTATAGAATCTGATATTTATGATTATCTAAAACCAGAAAATTGTTTAAAACGACGTAAAAGTTATGGTTCGACTGGTCAAGATGCAGTTAAACATCAACTATCAGTTGCTGAAAAATTATTAAAATCATAAGTTATTTTGTAGGAAGTCGTTCAGAATTATAAAGTTTTAGCCTGAGACATTGCTTTGTTTTAGGCTTTTTCATTTTGCGTAGACACCACTTTTTTTATATTTATACTTAATAGTTTACCAACTTTTAAAAATAAACATTATATTGTTATACAACTTATAGTATAATTGATAAGTATTTTAAAATTATTGGAAAGGTCATATTATGTATAAATTTCTAAAAGCTGTCTTATTATTTATTTTAGTATCTACAATTTGTGTATTTATTTATTCAAAGTTTCAACCAACAATTGATGCAAAAAGTTCTAAAAAACATTGGTTATCCAACCCTACAAACGAAAAATTTGTAACTATCGCTCATAGAGGTGCAAGTGGTTATGCACCTGAACATACTTTTAATTCTTACGATAAAAGCCATAAAGAAATTGGTGCTTCATATATCGAAATTGATTTACAAAGAACGAAAGATGGACAACTTATAGCTATGCATGATGACTCAGTAGATCGTACAACCAATGGGTATGGTAAAGTAAAAAATTTAAACTTATCTCAAATAAAGCAATTAGATGCTGGAAGTTGGTTTAATAAAGCAAATCCTAAATTAGCTAAATCAGAATATATAAATGCCAAAGTCCCTACTTTAAATGAGATACTTACTCGCTATGGTAACAAAGCAAATTATTACATCGAAACAAAATCTCCTGATGTTTATCCTGGAATGGAATCTCAACTATTACAAACACTTAAACAGCATGGTTTATTATCCAAGACATCTTTAAAAAACGGTCACGTTATGATTCAATCATTTTCTGAAGAAAGTTTGACAAAAATACACAAGTCTAATCAAAATGTTCCCCTAGTTAGATTAATCAAAAAGCATCAGCTACAACATTTAACAGATAAAGATCTTAAACATATTAAAAGTTATGCAACTGTAATTAGTCCTGAATTCAGTGACTTAACTCGTTCTAATACTTCTCACATCAAAGATTTAGGATTTCTTATCCACCCATTTACTGTTAATGAAACTGCAGATATGAAAAGATTAAATGGCTATGGTATTGACGGTGTTTTCACCAATTATCCAGATAAATACAAAAAGGTATCACATTAATTTATTACAAAGGGAGCGGGACAGAAATAATATTTTCTCAAAATTTATGTCGTTGTCCCACCCCGGCAAGGTTGACTATAATTGAAAAAAGCTTGATACAAGTGCATTTTCAATTCAGTCAACTACTGCCTATATATAATTGTAGCCTGAGACATTGATTTATGTCCCAGGCTGTTTTTATGTAAAATTACAGTTAAACTTTAATGATATTTTGAAGAATGTATTAATTTTTTTAGAGTTAATTAATTATTCAGTAAATTCTATTTCTAGTATTTGGAAATATTGTCATGATAGTGATAACACACTTATTGAAAGGATGTTATTACGATGAAAATAAACAAATGGGTTTTCGCAAGTGTTGCAACTGTATCTTTATTAGGTATAGCTAATCCTGTATATGCAAGCGGTAATGGACAAACTAATAATGGTCAATATGATCAGCAATCCACACAGTCCTCTTCAAATCAAAATCAATCAACAAATTGGCAAAAAAACCTAACCGGAGAAGCACATACTACAATTGCGCATAGAGGTGCAAGCGGATATGCACCCGAACATACATTCAATTCATATGATAAAAGTCATAGAGAATTAGGTGCTTCATACATAGAAATTGATTTACAAAGAACGAAAGATGGGCATCTTGTAGCTATGCATGATGAAACTGTTGATCGTACTACAAATGGACATGGTCGTGTTGAAGATTATACTTTAGACGAATTAAAGAAACTTGATGCTGGTAGTTGGTTCAATAAACAACACCCTAATTTAGCTAAATCAGAGTATAAAAATGCTAAAGTTCCTACTTTAGATGAAATTTTAAGTCGCTATGGTAAAAATGCTAATTATTATATAGAAACAAAATCACCAGATGTCTATCCAGGTATGGAAAATCAATTAATTCAATCATTAAATAAACATGGTATGCTGACAAATCAATCCCTTAAAAATGGTCACGTCATAGTTCAATCATTTTCTGAACCGAGTTTACAAAAAATGAAACAATTAAGTCCTAATATCCCATTAATTCGTTTATTAGATAAAGAAGAACTAACATCTCAAACTGAATCAGACTTAAAACGAATCAAATCATATGCTATTGGTGTAGGACCAGAATATACAGATTTAAACGAAAACAATACAAAACATTTAAAAGATTTAGGTTTCCTCATTCATCCATTTACTGTTAATAACGAAACAGATATGCAACGTCTAAATGATTATGGTGTTGATGGTGTGTTTACCAACTATGCTGATAAATATAAAAATATAAGTCACGAATGAAATATATGAAGAATATAGGGTATATATTAATAATATTCATATATTAAAAAGGCAGTGAAAAAATGGCAACAAGCGAAGAAACATTAAATCAATTTTTGGATCATTTAAAAGACGATCATATTACTACTCGTAAAATGATGGGAGAATATATTATATATTATGATAAGGCAGTCGTTGGCGGTTTGTATGACAATCGTTTACTAGTTAAAGCTACAAATTCTTCACTAAGTACATTACCTAATTATGAATTAGTAGAGCCTTATCCTAATGCCAAAAAAATGATACATTATCCTTTTACGGAAGATAGCGATATGATTTTAAAAGTTTTATCCCAAATTAAAAAGGATTTAACATAATTAATCAAAAAAACATTCACTCAATTGTCTTTGAGTGAATGTTTTAATTTAATTTAAAATTATAACAATTTGTGTTTATGCCCAACCACGGTAACGTGCAGCTTCAGCAGTACGTTTAATACCAACGATATAGGCTGCTAAACGCATATCAATTTTTCTATTTTGTGATAATTCATAAATAGTATCAAATGCTGTGATTAATTTTTCACGTAGTTTTTCATTAACTTCTTCTTCTGTCCAGTAATAACCTTGATTATTTTGAACCCATTCGAAGTAAGAAACTGTTACACCACCAGCACTTGCTAACACGTCTGGTACTAATAATACACCACGTTCAGTTAAAATACGTGTTGCTTCTGGAGTAGTTGGACCATTTGCTGCTTCAACTACGATACTTGCTTTAATGTCATTAGCATTATCTTCAGTAATTTGGTTTGAAATTGCAGCTGGAACTAAAATATCGCAATCTAATTCAAATAATTCTTTATTTGAGATTGTTTCTTCAAATAGATTAGTAACAGTACCGAAACTATCTCTTCTATCTAATAGATAATCTATATCTAAACCATTAGGGTCATGTAGCGCGCCATAAGCATCTGAAATACCTACTACTTTAGCACCTAAATCATATAAGAATTTTGCTAAGAAACTACCAGCATTACCAAAACCTTGGATAACAACTTTAGCATCTTTAATATCCATACCTTTACGTTTAGCTGCTTGTTCGATAGCTATAACTACGCCTAATGCAGTTGAGCGGTCACGACCTTCAGAGCCACCTAATACAATTGGTTTACCAGTGATAAATCCAGGTGAATTGAATTTATCTAACGCACTATATTCATCCATCATCCAAGCCATAATTTGTGAGTTTGTAAATACGTCTGGTGCTGGAATATCTTTGTTCGGCCCTACAAATTGTGAGATAGCTCTAACATAGCCGCGTGATAAGCGTTCTACTTCGTGAATACTCATTTGACGAGGGTCACAAACGATTCCGCCTTTACCACCGCCGTATGGTAAATTAACAATACCGCATTTTAATGTCATCCACATTGATAAAGCTTTAACTTCTTCTTCATCAACATCTGGGTGGAAACGTACGCCCCCTTTAGTTGGACCTACAGCATCATTGTGTTGTGCACGATATCCAGTAAATGTTTGAACAGTTCCATCGTCCATACGAACTGGTATACGTACTTGTAACATTCTTAGTGGTTCTTTGATAAGGTCGTACATACCCTCATCAAAACCTAATTTATGCAAAGCTTCTTTAATAATTCCTTGAGTAGAAGTCACTAAATTATTATTCTCAGTCATGATCCTTTTCGCCTCTTTTTTAACTAATGATTTCGCTTTCATTCATTATTGTAACACAACTTTATCCTTTTTAAAGGGGTTACAAAATGATTGTTACAACTTTTTGAACTTATTGAAATACTTGTTTAATTTTTTCAATAGCAATGTCTAATTCTTCTTTAGTAATCACAAGTGGTGGTGCAAATCGAATAACTGTTTCATGTGTTTCTTTACATAATAAACCTAATTCTTTCAATGATTCACAGTATGGTCTTGCATTTTCAGTTAACTCGATTCCGATAAATAATCCACGTCCGCGTACTTCTTTAATAGATGGATGTTCAATTTTTTGTAATTCTGATTTAAAGTATTCACCTAGTTCTAATGAACGACCAGGTAAGTCTTCATCTACAATGACATCTAAAGCTGCTAATGACACAGCACATGCTAATGGATTACCACCGAATGTTGATCCGTGAGAACCTGGTGTAAATACATCTAACACTTCTTTGTCAGCTAATACAACAGAGATTGGTAATACACCGCCGCCTAATGCTTTCCCTAAAATATAAACATCTGGTTTAACATTATCCCAATCAGTAGCAAATAGTTTACCAGAACGACCTAAGCCAGCTTGAATTTCGTCGGCAATAAATAAAATATTGTGTTCATCACAAAGTTCTCTTATAGCTTTTAAATAACCTTCTGGAGGAACATTAATACCAGCTTCACCTTGAATAGGTTCAACTAAAATAGCTGCAGTATTGTCAGTAATAGCTGCTTTTAATTTTTCAACATCACCAAAATCAACTTTGCGGAAACCATCAAGTAATGGACCATATCCTCTTTGATATTCTGCTTCAGATGATAATGATACTGGAGCCATTGTACGACCATGGAAATTACCATTAAATGCAATAATTTCAGCTTGGTTTGGTTCAATACCTTTTACATCGTAAGCCCAACGACGTGCTGCTTTTAATGCTGTTTCAACAGCTTCAGCACCTGTGTTCATTGGTAATGCTTTTTCTTTACCTGATAATTCACAAATTTTCTTATACCATTCGCCTAAATTATCACTGTGGAAAGCACGTGATACTAAAGTGACCTTTTCAGCTTGGTCTTTAAGTGCTTGAATAATTTTAGGATGTCTATGACCTTGGTTTACTGCTGAATAAGCAGATAACATGTCCATATATTTATTACCTTCAGGATCTGTCACCCATACACCTTCCGCTTCTGAAATTACAATCGGTAGTGGCACATAGTTGTGAGCTCCATAATGATTTGTTAATTCAATGATTTCTTCTGACTTAGTCATAATATCTCCCCTTTGTTTAATAAATATTAAAGCTAATTACCAATATCATAACTGATTTTTACCGGCTCTCAAACTGTTTATACAAATATATTTCAAAATTTTCTAATTATAAAGATTAGTTGAGATTTTCTATTAAAATGCTCAAGAAAATAGAATCAACTTTTAGTTTTGAAAGCCCTTACAAATATAATGACACAAGCCTACTATGTTGTACAAGTAAAAGTTTAAAAATTCATCATTATATATAATTTTAAGTTTTAAAAACATTGTGATAACAGTATTATTAGTACATTTTTCATCTGAAAAATTATGATAATTTTCTTTTTGTTTCTATATAAAAAACTAGGATGATATCAATTGGTTTTTGATATCATCCTAGTCATTTAAATATTATTTATCTTTTCTTGGTAATGGATAAAAGCCTTTATTAAATTGTTCCCATAAATTTGGTGGTAATTCATGATTATCTTCACGTTCAGGATCAAAGTTATTAATAATTTCTGATTCTCGACCTTCTTCAATTTTACTTACAAAGTTATAATCTAGAAGTATCTCACGACCTAGTGCAACTAATTCTACACCTACATCTTCAATAGCATTTAAAGCATCATCTGCTGTAAATACTGAACCTATTCCTATTAAAGGCATACGTCCATTAATCCATTTATGAATTAATTTAAGTCTATTTTGTCCTTCGTATTGACCTTCACGTGTTTTAGAATAAATGTCCATAAGAGATACATGTATATAATCAATATCTTTTTTAGTAATTGAATTAATTAATTCTTCTGTGATATCCATTGTAATACCAGGAGATTCTGCTTCTTCTGGTGATAAGCGATAACCTACGATAAAGTCATCTGAAGCATGTTCTTTTTTAGCTTTTAAAACTTCATCAATAACAGCATTAGGGAATTTTAAGTTTTCTGCCCAAACATCGTTTCTTCTATTATAGTAAGGAGAAACGAATTGATGAATTAAATAGTGGTTAGCACCATGTATTTCTACACCATCAAATCCTGCTTCAATAACACGTCTTGTTGCTTCACCAAAATCTTTAATAGTTTGTTCAATTTCCTCAGCGCTCATTTCTCTCGCGTCATGTTCTTCTTGTTGTCCAAAACTTTTTAATGAGATTGGGCTTGGTGCAACGACATCACCATTAGGTGTTAAATTAGGCAAAGCTTGTGCACCACCATGATGTATTTGAACTAATGCTTTTGCACCATTCTTTTTCATTGCTTGTGCTAATTGTTTTAGTCCTTCTATATCAGAGTCATGTGCTACTGAAGGTTGTCCAGGGAATGCTTTACCCACATCATTTACATTACTAGCTGCATTAATTGCAAGTCCTACATCTTTAGAACGTTTTTCAATATAAGGTAATTCAACATCAGAAATGGTTCCATCATCGTTTGAAGAAACATGTGTTAATGGCGCTAAAACAAAACGATTTTTTAGTTCTACACCATTACGTAATGTTACACTCTCAAACAATCGATTATATTTACTGTTCATATATTTAACCTCCACATTTAATAATACATGCGACTATATCACGAAATATATGTACGCTCTATTTTTTTGCTTACAGTCATACACAAAACTTTTCAGTTTATTCATACTATGATTTTTAAGTTGTACTATTTATCAAATACAAAATAAAAACGATAACTTCCAATATTTATTGGAAATTATCGTTTCTATAAGTTCTCTATACTTTTGAAATATAAAGAATTTAAATTACGTCAATTTAATCTTGACGTATAGTACGTTTAGACCGTTTGATCCAGACCGGTAAGCGTTCTTCAAGTGTTTGAAACCCATACTTTTCTGTTTCTTTTATCTCATCTAGCACCGACTGTTTTTCTTTCTTACGTTCATAATTTTTAAAGTAATCGTTATCTTTAAGTGACAAGTTAAGTTTGCCTTCATTATCAATAGATAAAATCTTTGCTTTTACTACTTGTCCCTCAGATAGAAATTTCTTCAAGTTATGGACATAATCATCCATGATTTCTGAAATATGGATAAGTCCTTCAGTATGGTCAGGGGCCTCAACAAATGCGCCATACGGTTGAATACCAGTCACACGTACCTTAATATGTTGACCTTCTTTATAGTGATTATTCAACTTGATAACCCCTTATTTCGTTTTCTTAACACTATTATCATAGCATAAAACAAATTAAGGGACTAACTATAACGTTGAATTTTTTGAATTATTTTGCAATAAATATAACAAAATATAAATCAATAGCTTTTCACATAGTAAAACAAATTATCCCTCAGAATTTTTAATATCGTTTAACTCCTAAGAATAACTATTAAAAAATCACGATAACAGGTAATCAACCTACTATCGTGATTTTTAATTTATATTTAATTCTCACGCGATACTTTTTGACTTTTTCAAAAAAACAATAAGAAGTATCTCGTATCAATTTTTATTCTTCAACGTCTATAGATTCAATAACTACATCGTGAACTGGTTTATCTTGTGGACCTACTTTAGTGTTAGCAATATCTTCTAACGTAGATTCCCCTTCAATAATTTGTCCGAATACTGTATGTTTTTGGTCCAACCATGGTGTTCCACCATTTTCACCATATGCTTTAACGATAGGTTCTGGCCAACCACCATCAGCTAGTTGACTTAACATATTTTGAGGAACTTCTTTCATTTGAACAATGAAAAATTGTGATCCATTTGTATTTGGACCAGCATTTGCCATTGATAAAGCACCATAAAGGTTAAATGCTTCTAATGAAAACTCGTCTTCGAATGCACCGCCATAAATACTTTCTCCACCCATACCAGTTGCTGTTGGGTCACCGCCTTGTACCATAAAGTCATTGATGACACGGTGGAAAGTCACACCATTGTAGTAACCATTTTTAGCATGTGTAACAAAGTTTTCAACTGTTTTAGGTGCAATGTTAGGGAATAACTTAAATGTCATATCACCTTTATTAGTATGCATTACAATTTTAATTTCATCTTCTTGAATCTCTTTATTTAACTGAGGATAGTTCGTCATTAAAATTCTCCATTCATGTTATGATATATGTATATATTAACATATTTGAAAGGAAGTAATATAGAATGTTATATCGATTTTCTCACAAGACTGGAAGTTATGGCGTTTCCATAAAAGAGGAAGATGATGATCAAGTCTTAGTTCAAGTCGAACAAGTGATCAAACATCCTAAACAGGGTGATTTACATTCACCAAATGAATCAGAAGATGTATTCTTTCATGAACGTAGAGCATTAAGTCACTTTGAAAAGAGATATGCTAAGCGTTCACAATTACGTGACTTTAATGTTGAAAAAATGTCATATGAGGAATCATTACAACAAGCCATTTCCAATTTAGAAGAACAACTTAAAGAAAAGAATGATGCCCACGCGAAACGTTCATTGCAAAATTTAGAGCAACTTAAACATGATTATTCAATTCAATACAAACAAAAATTTTATTAAAAATGACGTGTTTCTTCATATTTAAAAGCGATTGAAATACAGTGATTTCAAGCAGTATCACGTTTTCAGAATGATATGATTCATGTATAATAAATATCATAAACATTTTTAAAGGAGGACAATTTAGTGAGTTTGTTACATATTGCGGTACTATTACCGTTAATATTTGCACTCATTATCCCAATCTTATATAGATTCTTTAAAAGAATTCACATAGGTTGGTTCGTGTTACCTGTCCCCGTCGTCTTATTTATATATTTCTTAACTTTTATTACGACTACTATGTCAGGTAATACCGTAATGAAAATTTTTAAGTGGATGCCACATGTCGGTATGAATTTTAACCTTTATGTAGATGGATTAGGATTATTATTTAGTATACTGATAACAGGTGTCGGCAGTTTAGTTGTCTTATACTCCATTGGTTATTTAAGCCAATCAGAACAATTAGGGAATTTTTACTGTTATTTATTACTTTTCATGGGTGCAATGTTAGGCGTTGTACTTTCAGATAACCTTATCGTTTTATATTTATTCTGGGAGTTAACTTCGTTTTCAAGTTTTTTACTTATTTCATTTTGGAGAGACAAGCAAGCTTCCATTTATGGCGCTCAAAAGTCTTTAATCATTACTGTTTTTGGAGGACTAAGTTTACTAGGCGGTATTATTTTACTTTCTATTTCTGCAGATTCGCTAAGTATTCGTTATATTATTCAGCATGTAGCTGATATACAAAGTAGTCCTTTCTTTATCTTAGCAATGATTTTTGTACTAATTGGTGCGTTTACTAAATCAGCACAAGTTCCCTTTTACATATGGTTACCAGATGCAATGGAAGCACCTACACCTGTAAGTGCTTATTTACATTCTGCAACGATGGTAAAAGCTGGTTTATATTTAATAGCTAGAATGACTCCTATTTTCGCAGTGTCACAAGGATGGATTTGGACAGTTACTCTAGTTGGATTAATTACCTTGTTTTGGGCATCATTAAACGCTACGAAACAGCAAGATCTCAAAGGGATTTTAGCATTTTCTACTGTGTCACAACTGGGAATGATTATGTCTATGCTAGGTATTGGTGCTGTTAGCTATCACTTTGAAGGTCAGGATAGTCAATTATATATCGCGGCTTTCACAGCAGCTGCATTTCACTTAATTAACCATGCGACGTTTAAAGGTGCATTGTTTATGATAACTGGTGCAGTCGACCATAGTACGGGTACTCGTGATGTTAGAAAATTAGGCGGTTTATTAACGATTATGCCAATTTCATTCACAATTACAGTGATTACTTCTTTAAGTATGGCTGGCATACCCCCATTCAATGGCTTTTTATCAAAAGAAAAATTCATTGAATCCGTTATTGAATTAACGCATGCAAATACCATGAGTTTAAATACAATAGGTATTATCTTTCCAATATTAGCTATTGTTGGTAGTATCTTTACTTTTGTATATTCAATTAAATTTATTATGCATATATTCTTTGGACAATATAAACCAAATCAATTACCTCATAAAGCTCATGAAGCATCGATATTAATGCTTATTTCGCCTGCTATATTAGCAATATTAGTTATTGTATTTGGTTTATTCCCAGGAATTTTAACACAATCAATCATAGAACCAGCAACAGCTTCAATGAGTCAAACTTCTCAAGTGAGTGCTGAGTTCCATTTATTCCATGGTATAACTCCAGCATTTATCACTACAATTTGTATTTATATCGTAGGAATTTTATTAATTTTAACGTTTGCTTATTGGATTAAATTATTACAGGCACAACCTAAACAAATTACTTTTAATTATTGGTACGACGGTTTAGGAAAATATATCCCAACTTATTCTAAAAATATGACTAATAGTTATGTGACTGGCTCTGCTAGAAATAATCTGGTCATTATCTTTGGCTTATTAATATTATTAACAACTGTTGTATTACTTAGCGTGCCATTTACTATTAATTTCAAAAATGTTAGTCATATTAGAATTTTTGAAGTTGGAATTATCGCTTTACTTGTTATAGCAGCATTTTTAATTATATTTGCTAAATCTCGTTTGTTTAGCATTATTATGTTAAGTGCAGTGGGTTATTCAGTATCTGTGCTATTCATATTCTTTAAAGCACCTGACTTAGCCCTTACACAATTTGTCGTAGAATCAATTTCTACTGCATTATTTTTACTATGTTTTTATTTCTTACCTAATCTTAACCGTTACAACGAAACACGTTCATTTAAAGTAACAAATGCATTAATCTCAGCAGGAATTGGACTTGTCGTGATTATTTTAGGATTAATTGCATATGGTAACCGACACTTTGAATCTATTACTCATTACTATCAAGACCATGTCTATGATCTTGCTTCTGGTAAGAATATGGTCAATGTCATATTAGTCGATTTCCGTGGTATGGATACGTTATTTGAATCATCAGTATTAGGTATTGCAGGATTAGGCATTTATACAATGATTAAACTGCGCAAAAAGCATCAACGTCATACAGAAACGAGTGAGGTGAAACGTCATGAACAGACAGAAAAATGATTTAATGTTTCAATATACAGCTGTCATTATTTTCTTCATGATTATGATGTTTGGTTTTTCTTTATTCCTTGCAGGTCATTACACTCCTGGTGGCGGCTTTGTCGGTGGTTTATTATTTTCTAGTGCCTTAGTTATCATTACTATCGCATTTGATATTAAAACGATGCGAAAAATTTTCCCTATAGATTTTAAAATACTTATAGGTATTGGGTTATTATTTTGTGTTGGTACACCAATGGCTAGTTGGTTTATGTCTAATAACTTTTTCACACATGTTACTTTTGATATTCCGCTTCCATTGTTACAACCAATGCATATGACAACCGCTGTATTCTTTGACTTTGGTGTTTTATGTGCAGTCGTAGGAACTGTAATGACTATTATTTTATCGATTGGAGAGAACGAATAGTGGAGATTATTATGATATTTGTTAGTGGCATACTTACAGCAATCAGCGTCTATCTCGTTTTATCTAAAAGTTTGATACGAATCATTATGGGAACTACGCTACTAACACACGCAGCAAATTTATTTCTAATTACTATGGGTGGATTAAAACATGGCGCATCACCTATCCACGAAAAAGGAATTCATAGCTATGTTGATCCAATCCCTCAAGCACTTATATTAACAGCTATCGTTATCGCATTTGCTACTACGGCTTTCTTTTTAGTACTAGCCTTTAGAACATACAAAGAGTTAGGTACTGATAACGTGGAAAGTATGAAAGGAGTTCCAGAAGATGTCAGAGAGTAATATGCTAGCCCTTACTTTAGTTGTACCTATTCTAACGGCAATATTACTCGTCTTTATTGGAAAACGAACATATATAAAACGTTATGTCGCTTTAGCAGGTACAATGATTACTTTAGTTATATCTATTATTAATTTGTATAATGTATTTAAAAATGGACCTATTAAATTGGAATTAGGCTCATGGAAAGCACCTTACAGTATTGTATTTGTATTAGATACTTTTAGTGCATTACTAATCATTACAAGTATTATTATTACTGCACTCATCATTCTATATTCTTATAATTCGATTGGTGTTGACCGAGAAAGATTCTATTATTATTTCTCTTTAATGTTCATGCTTATAGGTATTATTGGTGCCTTTACAACAGGAGATATATTTAACTTATTTGTATTTTTTGAAGTATTCTTAATGTCTTCATATTGCCTTTTAGTTATTGGCACTACAAAAATACAACTACAAGAAACGATTAAATATGTATTAGTTAATGTTGTTTCTTCATCATTCTTTGTTATGGGTGTCGCTATTTTATATTCCGTTGTCGGAACTTTAAACTTGGCACACATCAGTCAACGTTTGAATGAATTATCAGCACATGAAAGTGGCTTAGTAAATATTGTATTTATACTATTCATTTTCGTCTTTGCTACTAAAGCTGGCGTCTTCCCAATGTATGTATGGTTACCTGGTGCTTACTATGCACCACCGTTTGCTATTATGGCATTCTTTGGTGCTTTACTTACAAAAGTAGGCGTATATGCCATTGCCAGAACATTAAGTTTATTCTTTAATAGTTCAGTAGGTTTTTCTAACTATGTCATATTATTCTTAGCGTTATTAACAATTATTTTTGGTTGTGTTGGCGCAGTATCCTACTATGATACGAAAAAAATCATTTTATATAATATCATGATTGCAGTAGGCGTTATTTTAGTCGGTGTTGCTATGATGAATGAAACGGGCATGATTGGTGCTATTTACTACACTATTCATGATATGTTAGTTAAAACATCCCTTTTCTTCTTAATAGGTGTCATGTATAAAATTACAAAAACTACGGATTTACGTCAATTTGGTGGACTAATTAAACGATATCCTGTTCTTGGGTGGACATTCTTTATAGCTTCGTTAAGTTTGGCAGGTATACCGCCACTTAGTGGTTTTTACGGTAAATTGTATATCGTAAAAGCTACATTTGAAAAAGGATTTTATTTAACAGGTATCGTAGTATTAATCTCTAGTTTAGTAGTTTTATATTCTGTTATAAGAATCTTCTTAAAAGGATTCTTCGGAACACCTAAAGGATATGATATATCAACTAAAGTAAATAGTTATGGTTTAATTACTGTTTCAGTGATTGCTGTTGCCATTACTGTATTATTTGGATTATCAGCGGATGTCCTATACCCAATTATTAAAGATGGCGCAGAAACATTCTATGATCCAAGCGTATATATTAATAGTGTATTGGGAGGTAAATAATGATGGCAGTCCAAATTGTTGTTAATTTATTAGTTTCAATTGTGTGGTTACTCATTTCAGATAGCTATACATTAAACAATTTCGTATTAGGTTATTTATTTGGTCTCATATTGGTTTATCTCCTTCATCGCGTAATGCCAGGAAAGTTTTACTTAATTCGTATATATAGAATGATTCGATTAGTCTTTATTTTCTTATTAGAATTAATAAAAGCTAATCTAGATGTCTTAAAAATCATCTTAAAGCCACAAATCACTAATAACCCGGGATTCTTTGTATATCCAACAGATTTGAAGACAGACTGGCAAATAGTGTTACTTTCCAATTTAATTACATTAACACCTGGGACTGTAGTTCTTGGTATTAGTGATGATCGTACCAAAATCTATATACATGCTATTGACTTTAGTACAACCGAAGAAGAAATTGAAGGAATAAAATCTTCTTTAGAAAAAGTTGTTAGAGAGGTGGGCGAAGAACAATGACAATTAAAACAATAATTATTATTGCATTAATCATAGTCGTTTTATCTATGTTGGCTATGCTAGTTAGAGTTATTTTAGGACCCTCTCTAGCAGATAGAGTAGTTGCATTAGATGCCTTGGGCCTACAACTAATGGCCGTTATTGCACTCTTCAGTATTTTAATGAATATTAAATATATGATTGTAGTTATTTTATTAGTAGGTATTTTAGCCTTCTTAGGTACAGCCGTTTTCTCAAAATTCATGGATAAAGGTAAGGTGATAGAACATGATAGAAACGATAGTCATTAGTATTTCTCTTATCTTAATCATTATTGGAGCAATCATCAGTGCTGTAGCTGCTATTGGTTTATTAAGACTTGAAGATATCTATTCTCGTGCACACGCTGCTGGTAAAGCCGCTACATTGGGAGCAATGAGTTTATTAATGGGAGCATTTTTATATTTTATTGGTACTGAAGGTTATACAAACATGCAATTAATCATTGGTATTATCTTCGTCTTAATTACTGGCCCCCTATCAAGTCACATGATAATGAAAGCAGCTTATAATACAAATACACCTTATAGTAAAAATACTAAAGTTGACGAAATTAAAGAAGATTTAAAAGATAAAAAATTATAAATATTATTTGAAAAGGACCAATCGATAAAATCATACTTCGATTGGTCTTTTTAATAATCATTGATACTATTCTAGATTTGGGTAACTTTATCATTCACTACATCTATATCGAATCCTAAATCCTTTAACATATCATAATCTAATTGATTAGGTTGACCACCTGTTATTAAGTAATCACCTACAAATATAGAATTAGCAGCTTGTAACGCTAATGGCTGTAATGAACGTAAGTTAACTTCTCTTCCACCTGCAATTCGTATTTCTTTAGTTGGATTAATTAATCTAAACATTGAAATGATACGCAAACATTTCATTGGTGTTAATTCGTCCATATTTCCAAATTTAGTTCCCTTTATTGGATGTAAAAAATTTATGGGAATACTATCTGCATCAATCGCTTTGAGTGCTAAAGCCATATCTATAATATCCTCATTCGTTTCACCCATACCGCATATAACTCCAGAACAAGGTGAAATCTGGTTTGCTTTCATAACCTCAATAGTATTAACTCGATCTTCATATGTATGTGTAGTTACCACGTTATCATGATAACGTTCACTTGTATTAATATTGTGATTATAGCGGTCTACGCCTGCTTCTTTTAATTGTGAAGCTTGCTCTTCATTGGTTAAACCTAAGCATGCACATATTTTAAGTTGTGGATGTATAGTTTTAATTTCTTGTACGGTATCACAAATATGTTTAACTTCTTTATCACTAGGACCTCTACCACTCATAACAATACAATACGTTCCTATCTGATTTTCATAAGCCACTTTTGCCCCTGCTTTTATTTTCTCCTTATCAACTAAACCATATCTTTGCTTTTGTTTCATTTCTCTAGATTGCCCACAATAACCACAATCTTCAGGACATATACCACTTTTAGCATTAAGTATCATATTTAATTTTACTTTTTTACCATAGTAATGTTTTCTAACGATATATGCTTCATGTAATAACTCCAATGTATCTATTCTGTCGCTTTCGAAGATACTTAGCCATTCTTTTTTAGTAAAATTGTCTTCTTTCATAACTCTTTCTGATAATTTCATTCAATTTTCCCCCTATTATCATAAAATAAATCTTCTTTATGTATATATGAGAATCTAAATACTATTCTATTATAATGTAAACTAATTTATTTTAAAAGTTTACATTATAGCTATGGATTATTATTGTCATGAAATTGTATTAGAAGTAGAAGTGTGCTATAATTTTTAAATCGTAATAATTACGTCTTATATAATAAATTAGAAAGCGAGTTGATAACATGCACTGGACAATTATTGGTGGTGGCATTCAAGGTACAACAATAGCTTTAAAACTAAGACAAGCCGGCTTATCATCTAACGAATTGACAATAATAGACCCTTATCCTTCATTATGTGAACAATTTAATACTTATACTCAACGTATTAGTATGCCATTTTTAAGATCTCCATTTGTACATCATATTCACCCTGAGCCATTTCATTTAAAACAATATGCTAAATTTAATCAATATACAGGTGCTACATACGGTCCTTATAAACGACCACAGCGTGATATGTTTATGCATCATACTCATGAACTTATCCATCAATATCATTTAAATGAGAGTCACATACAAGGATTTGTTAAACATATAAATCGAAAGCAACATCAATGGCAGTTAGAATTGGCAAACGGTCAAACCATTCAAACAGAATTTTTAATTATTGCACATGGTTGTAACCATCGCGCGAATATTCCACCTATGTTTCAGCAACAACCCGATGTCCAGCATATTTTCAACGAAGCGGAATCGCAAATAAATATTAATCAAACTTCTCATGTCGTGGGAAGCGGAATATCAGCCGCACATTTGACACTTAAATTAATTAATACTAATCATCAAAGAACAATTCATTTATGGTTAAATAAAGATATTGAAATTCATGATTTTGACGCCGACCCAGGTTGGCTTGGTCCTAAGAATATGAAACATTTCTTAAATATCGAATCTTCACAGGAACGAATGAGAATTATTAAGGCAGAACGTCATAAAGGATCAATGCCTCACGAACTATATCTTCGTATTAAAAAACATGTAAATAATGGTCGTTTAGTTCTTCATAAAAATGAAATTAAAGATATTAAAGATCATCATATCATTACAACTCACAAATCGATTTATTATGACCATATTTTATTAGCTACTGGATTTGAAAATACTGTCATGAATCAACCTATTATCCAAGATTTAATTACTCAATTGAACGCTCCATTAACAAAATGTGGTTTTCCTAACATATCATATGAGTTAGAATGGTTACCTAATTTATATGTAGCTGGTGGACTAGCAGATTTAGAACTTGGTCCCTTTGGTAGAAATATTATGGGCGGTCGAGAATCTTCTGAAAGAATCTGTCATGCATATAATCGCATACTAAAAGAAAAAGTAACCTAATAAACAACAAATTACCCCTATAATTGAAATTATATTTCAACTATAGGGGTATATATTATTTATAAATTTATGAGATATATTTTACTTCAAAGCTTTAATTGCCATTGTCCCTCTCATAATACTAATTAGGTTATCGTTTTCATCTTTAATTTCAATATTCCAAACTTGTGTTGATTTACCTTGGTGGATAATAGTAGCTATTGCAATAACCTTTCCTTCTTTTACTGAATGGACATGGTTAGCATTCATTTCTAAACCTAATGGAATATACTGAGTCGTATCTATTAAATTCGCTGCTCCAAGTGAACAGGCAGTTTCTCCTAGGGCCAAACTCGCACCGCCATGTAAATATCCAAATGGTTGTTTCACTTTATCTGTAACTGGCATTGAAATAACTACTTTGCCTTCTTCTTCAATTTCAACATTCATTTCAAATGTTTCTAACAAATTGGTCAACTTAGAACACCTCTTTTTATACTATAATACCATGGCTGCTATCGTACCAAAAATAATCAATGGTATATTATAGAATAAAAAGTTTGGAATACATGTATCTCTAATATGGTCATGTTGTCCATCCATATTAAGTCCTGCTGTTGGACCTAAAGTTGAATCACTAGCTGGTGAACCTGAATCACCTAATGCACTAGCTGTACCTATCAATGCAATTAAAGCCATTGTATCTAAACCAATTGATGAACCAAATGGAATAAATAATGAAGCAATAATTGGTATCGTCGCAAATGATGAACCGATACCTAGCGTAACGATTAAGCCTATAATATACATAATTACTATACTTAGTAATTTATGATCTCCTGTAATACTTGTTAAACTTTTTACTAAGTTATCTATATCTCCAGTAGCATTCATGACACCAGCAAAACCATTAGCCGTCAATATTACAACACCAATATATGCCATAATTTTGATACCATCTACAAATTGTTCGTCTAATTCGTGCCAACTATATGCACGTGAAATGAAGAATACAAGAACACCTGCTAAAGCACCAAAAATCATTGAATCTGTTAATGTTTGAACAATAAAAGTTGCTAAAATCGCAATGATAGTAACAACTAAAATATATGGTTTTACTTCAGTTACGGTTGCTCTATCATTAATATTTCGCTCTTCATATTTTCTTGGTTTGCGGTAAACAATTAAACCTAAAATTAAACCAACGATATAGCCCATTGAAGGAATTATCATCGCTTTCCAAATCATATTAAACTCGATAGGATGGTGTGCTTTTTGAAAACCACTTTGAATAATTTGATGATATATTTGACCAAAACCATAAGGTATTAAAACATAAGGCCAACATAATCCAAATCCAATGACTAAACCAATGACTCTTCTATCAATATTTAAATCATTGAATAAACTTAATAATGGTGGGATAACAATTGGAATAAATGCAATATGTACAGGTATTAAATTCTGACTCATAATACTCATTGCTAGTAACGCAACGATAATAATTATTTTTACTTTAATTCTTGAAAGTCGACTATTTTCAGAGTGAATTGCATTAATTATTTTTCCAACTAAATAGTCTGTAATACTACTATAGGAAATTAATGCAGCAAATCCTCCTAATAATGAGTAGCTCAATGCGACTTCAGCACCGTCAACAATATTCTTCCCAAATATACTTATAACTTTTTCAACACTCATACCAGACAGTATGCCGCCAACAAGTGCACTAATAAATAAACTTATAACGACATTCAATCTACACAAGCATAAGATAATCATTAATATAACAGCTATAACTACTGCATTTACCATAAGCAAAACCATCCTTTATCACTCTATCGAACTAAAGCGTTTATGGATAATATCATAGCAATTCAATAATATAAAGTCAATATAAAAATAAAACCAATTGCATATTATAATTAACAACAAGAAAGGAGGTTCAAACCTCCTCCCTTAATAAACTAATTCATTGTTTTCAACCATTCTATAATAGTAGGAATCATATAACCGGTTGGTCCCTTTGGTCCTTTATAAGACATTTTATTTATAGTAGCTGGTCCTGCGATATCAAAATGCATATGCGGAATTGATCCACTAAAATGACTAATAAAGGATGCTGCAAATAAAGCTTTTCCTTGTCCATTCGTATGATTAACTAAATCAGCTACGTCGCTATTTTTTATTAATTGTCTTTCAGTTTGAGTAATAGGCAGCTCAAATACTTGTTCATCAACATTTTTAGCCAATTTTAAAATTTCTTGTAGCTGATTAGAAGCATGTGATTCAAATGCAGCAGCTTTATCTTCACCTAAGGCTACAATAGCTGCACCTGTTAATGTTGCAAAATCTAATATAACTTGTGGCTTAAATTGGGTAGCAAAGGCTACAGCATCACCCAATACTAGTCGCCCTTCTGCATCGGTATTTAGAACTTCAACGGTTTCACCATTAAACGCTGTGTATACATCATCAGGTTTCATAGCTTTTTCATTTATCATGTTTTCAGCTGAAGCAATTACACCAATAATATTGATAGGAAGTGCTAATTGATGAGCAACCTTTATCATTGCAACAACATTAGCTGCACCACACATATCGTATTTCATTGTTTGCATGCCTGTTTTACTTTTAATGCTATAACCACCGGAATCATAAGTAATTCCTTTACCAACTAATGCGATTGGATCTGCATCATCTTGACGACCTTGATAACTTAACGTAATGAGTCTTGGACTATGAATAGAACCTTTTCCTACTGCATGTAATAATCCAAATCCTTCATCTTGTATAGTTTGTCCATCTTTAATCTCAACACTAACTGACGTATCTTTAAATAGCTTATCTACACTTTCGGCAAAATATTGTGGAGTTAAAATATTAGGTGGTATTTGGCTAAAGCCACGTGCTATATTAATTGATTCACCTAAAATTTTACCTTCTTTTATCATTGATTCTATGTCTTCATGTCTTTGATTTACGCTTATATATAAATTAGGTTGATATGGTGAGCGTTTATCAGATCTATAATTATCAAATTGATAAATAGATTGTTCACTTTGTAATCCCAGTGTTTTAGCTATAATACTGTCATTAATATACTTATTTAAAAATGATGATAATATTAACTCCGCTTCAGTAATAAATTCTTGTTTTAAATATTGAAATAAATTTCCCCATATTTTTAAAAAATCCGCATAATTCAATTGTTTGATATTACCTAAGCCTACTGTTATTAATCTTTTAGGTTGTTCTTGAATATATATGATTGAAGTCGCAATTTTTCCAATGCCACCTTGGATAATATGATTTTGCTTTAATGTTTGTAAATCTTCAATTAATGATTGACCATTATAATTTATATTTTCTAATTGATTTATATGTTCAGGGATGCCAACGATAATATTATGTATATCGTTGTGCGCTGTCGAATTAACGTGAATTTTCATAAGTGCGTCCTCCTTATTTATATTAATTCATTTATAAATCATTTTATATCATTTCAAAATATAAAAAATGATTATTATTGAAATGACTATTGAGTATTTTACTTACAAATCATCTTTTCTTAATAAGCATACAAAAAAGCCTCCAAACTATTAAGTAAGGAGGCTTACATTATTATAAAAAGTTAGAATTTACCTTTTTTGAATGCTAGACCTATGCCACCGATTTTGAATACGGCACGAGTGTCGATAACTTTTTTCATGAACGCTGCTTTTTTACCAGTAATATCTTTACCGTAAACAATACCTACACCGTCATGTGAACCTAATGAACATACTGTACCACGGTCAACATATTCAAATTCTTCTTTAGCTTCACCATTTAAGATATGTTTGATGTTTTTAGCAACATGTTCACCTTGTTGCATTGCAATTTGTGCTGTTGTTGGTAATGGACGTTCTTCACCAGCAGGAACGAATGCAGAACAGTCACCAATAACAAAGATATCGTCATGACCTGCAATTGTAAGATCTTGGTTAGTAACAATACGACCACGTTTAACGCCTTCGAAAGATTCTTCCATTAAGTGGCTTCCACGTACACCTGCAGCCCAAACTGAAGTGCCTGCTTCTAATTGTTGTTTTTCACCATTGATTTCAACAACAAATCCTTTTTCATTACATGCAACGATTGGTGTAGCGATTTTGAATTCAACGCCACGGTTTTCTAAGTAGTTTACTGCATGATTAACTAAGTCATCTGAGAACATTGGTAACATTTTAGGTGCCGCTTCAACACAAGTTACTTTAACTTTGCTTTGATCGATACCATATTTACTACATAATTCAGGGATTCTGTCAGTTAATTCACCTAAGAATTCGATTCCAGTGAATCCTGCACCACCAACTAAGATTGATAAATCATTTTCATCTTTCTCTTTAGAAGCTGCATAATTAGCAAATTTATCTTCGATATGACGAGATAATTGACGTGTAGTTAAAACGTTTTCGATTTGGAAAGCGTAATCTTTCATACCATCAATACCAAATGTTTCACTAACAAATCCTAATGCTACAACTAAAATGTCGAAGTCATAGATACCTTTGTCAGTTTCTACTTTTTTAGCATTACGGTCAATTTTAGTAACTTCTGCTTTTACAAAGTTAACTTTGTCTTTTTTCAATACACTTTCAACTGGGTATAATAAATCTTCATAATTAATTGTACCTGCTGAAGCTTCATGTAACCAAGTTGCTTCGTAGTGATAATCATTTTTGTTGATTAAAGTAATTTCTGCTTCTTCTGCAGAAACTTCTTTTTGTAATTTAGTAACAGCTTGTAAACCTGCATAACCTGCACCTAAAACTAATACTTTTTTACGTTCTTGAGCCATTATTTTCACCTAAGCTTTCATAATATTTTAACTCTAGTGTAGCATAACTAAAAATGATTAAACTTAAATAAGTAACACATTTTAAAACTACGACACACAATAATTATTACGTCTTTTTCATCAAGCTATTTCTCGTGAAGTTCACAGAAAAGACAATATTAAATCCAAGTTTAATTCTATAGCTTTTGTACAATATTTTCAAGCGACAATAGTGCACTTTGTGAAAAATTTAATTTATTAAATTAATTGCTGTATATCGCTTTAACAATCTTCCGGGTTTCCTGCAACTTTAGCTGTTCTAAATGAACTACCACAACCGCATGAAGCAATAGCGTTTGGATTATCAATTTGGAAACCGCCGCCCATTAATGATTGCTTAAAATCGATTGTCGTACCATTTAATACTGGGGCATCATGTTTATCTACTAACACTTTTAAACCAAAGAATTCTAATATTTCATCATTTTCGCCTGGTTCAGCTTCTGCTGACATGCCATATGTTAAACCCGTACATCCGCCACCATTAACTTTAATTTTTAAATAGCCATCGGGCATATCATTACTTTGTAACATATCTTTAACTTCATAAGCTGCTGCTTCAGTTAATATAACTGTTTGCATAATCATAACCTCCTATAATAAGTTCGTGAAATCATTTTCTTCTATATGTTTATATATATTATTTAACAAATCGTCCGGTGTATCTCCTTCAACAATATCACCATCGACAAGTGCGTACAAGCCGTCGGAACATATACCGCAGTTTTGTAAACATCCATATTCTAAAACATCTATATCAGGATCATTTTCTAATTTTTCATAAACTACATCCCCACCTTTAGCCATATTGGAAATGCAGAATTCAACTAACGGAAACATACGACACCCTCTCTAAAATAATAGTTATAATATTATAACAAACTACCAGTTGTTATGACTATCTTTGAGCTTAAAATGTTAAAAATAGAAATTTTTACAAATAAAACAATATATTCAATTTCATTCGATATATGTTTGTAGTCAATTTGAAAAACCGATATAATAATCATATAAATACATAGTCTTATAAATAAGATGTTAAGGGGTTATTCTTTTCATCATTTTAAGGGGCATAATTGCATAAAATGACATTAAATAAGTGTCTTTCTAAATCAATTGCACACTTATTTATAACAAGATTTTTAGGATAAAGGGGTATACTAAAATGAAAAATATTGTTTTATTAGGTGGGGGTTACGGTAATATGCGCATCATGTCTCGTATATTGCCTAATTCATTACCAGATGGTTATAGGTTAACATTAATCGATCGTATGCCATTTCATGGCTTAAAACCTGAATTTTATGCACTAGCTGCTGGAACAAAATCTGACAAAGATGTTCGTATGGAATTTCCTGGAGATTCTAAAATGAATACTGTCTATGGGGAAATTAATGAGATTAATTTAGATGAACAAATTATTTCAGTAGGTAATTCAAAAGTCGATTATGATGAGTTAGTGATTGGTTTAGGTTGTGAAGATAAATATCACAACGTTCCAGGTGCTGATACATACACACATAGTATTCAGACACTATCAAAGGCTCGCGAAACATTCCATAGTATTAGTGAATTACCTAATGGGGCTAAAGTTGCTATTGTCGGTGCTGGTTTAAGCGGCATTGAGTTAGCAAGTGAGCTAAGGGAAAGCCGTGTTGATTTGGAAATTTTATTATACGATAGAGGGTCTCGAATCCTAAGAAACTTCCCAGAAAAATTAAGTAATTATATTGCAAAATGGTTCTCTAAACATAATGTAACAGTTGTACCTAACTCAGTTATTGATAAAGTTGAACCAGGTAAAATATATAATAATGGTGTTCCTGAAGATGTAGATTTAGTTGTGTGGACAGCAGGTATTCAACCAGTTGAAGTTGTTAGAAATTTACCAATTGATATTAACAATAATGGTCGTGTTATTTTAAATCAGTATCATCAAATTCCAACATACAAAAACGTTTATGTAGTTGGGGATTGTGCAGATTTACCGCATGCACCAAGTGCTCAATTAGCAGAGTTACAAGGTGAACAAATTGCTGATGTCATGAAAAAACAATGGAATAATGAGCCATTACCTGAAAAAATGCCAGAACTTAAAGTTCAAGGCTTCTTAGGTTCACTTGGTGATAAACAAGGATTCGCTTATATCATGGATCGTACCGTTACAGGTAGACTTGCTTCCATCCTTAAATCAGGCGTACTTTGGTTATATAAATATCATAATGGTTAAAAATATAAATTAAGACAGCCTGGGACATAAATCAATGTCTCAGGCTAAAATTTTATATTGGCAGTAGTTGACTGAATTGAAAATGCACTTGTATCAAGCTTTTTTCAACTCTAGTCAACCTTGCCGGGGTGGGACAACGAAATAAATTTTGGAAAAATGTTATTTCTGTCCCACTCCCTCTTTTTCTATAGATAAAAATTAGACATTTTAATATTTAAAAATGTTGCTCCACAAATTGTGTTATTTGTTTCGTTTGAATATATCCATCTGCCACATACTCATCGTTCATAGTAATTAATGGATAAAATAATTCATCTTCTTGAATACGTTCAATAAATTGTTGATCATGATCTGTTAAATTTTCTGTATCTTTTTCAATATCGATATATGTAAATTCAAATTGATGTTGTGGAAATTTTCGCTTAAGTAATGGTTGTAACCAATCGAATGTATCTTTTGATGTCGGTGCATTAACACAACTCGCACATACAATATCTGCCCCATAAACAACAACACTTATTTTAGTCATTGAAATCCCTCGTTTTGATTTATAGATTTTTCGTTCTTAATCTATTATAATGTACTAATAATGATAATGAAATAATATACTTGAAAGGAGACATATCTCATGCCTACTGAGAATGCAACAATGTTTGATCAAGTAGCTGAAGTTATAGAACGTTTACGTCCATTTTTATTACGTGATGGCGGCGACTGTACATTAGTTGACGTTGAAGACGGAATTGTTAAATTACAACTACATGGTGCTTGTGGTACATGCCCAAGTTCTACAATTACTTTAAAAGCTGGTATTGAACGTGCTTTACACGAAGAAGTACCTGGTGTTATCGAAGTTGAACAAGTATTCTAATTTGTTTACAAGTAATTATTTACTTTGTTTTACAAATTATGAAAATCTTCATATATTATAGATATTTAAGACATAGTAACCACTCAGATGGATTGAATTCAATCATTTGAGTGGTATTTTTATGTCTCTGAAATTTTGGATTTGTTTTATTTTTATTAAAGTTAATAAAATCATTCTTTTTTCGTTTCATCATTATAATATTGGCATTCGAATAGATCTATGATAGCTTTTAAATTATTGTCCACGTATTTATCTTTGTGCTTAGTAAGGTAGAAATTACGAAACACGTCTAACTCGATAGAAGCAAGCACTTCTTTTGGTTCTTTTTCTAATACTGATTTAGAAATTACTGTAAATCCCTTACCTGCTTTTACCATATCTACTATCACTTGATTTGAATTAATTTCCACCAAATAAGGATGCAATTCTAATCTAGTTAATCCAATTTCCTGATACACCCTTGTTCCAGATCCTTGTTCTCTCACATAACATACTTGATTCTTATCAAAGCCTATTTGCCTATTATAAATTAAAACCATTTCATCTTGGGAAATACATGCTAAATCAAGTGTGTTATCTTGAATTTCACGTTCAATAATGCCAATATCAACAATATTATGTTTTACATTATCTATGACCGTATCTGAATTCATTAAATAAGCATTAACATGTAAGTCTGGATATTCATTAGCAACTTTAATTAATTTTTCAGATAAATATTGTTCGCCGTATGTGTAACTACTACCTATCGATATTGATCCAGCAATAATATTAAGGTCATTTTTTAGATCATGCCATAACTCTTGTTCAATATTTTCACGTTGCAACGCATAACGTAGAATCTTTTCTCCATCTGATGTTAAACATATTGTTGGCCGAGTAAACTCAAAAATTTTAACATTATATCTTGCTTCTAATCTTTTAATATCTCGACTAATCGATGGTTGAGATGTATATAGATTCTCGGCCGCTTTAGTAAAATTAGCTGTTTTGACCACTTCTATTAATACTTTGTAAGGATCCATGTACTTTCTCCTTGTTCTATACTCATTTATATTTTTAATATGATTATAACAAATTTGATATAGATAGTATGTTAAATATTTATTTAACGATATAATTATGTAATGCTAAACTTTTCGTAAAGGAGGAACATGTCATGAATAAAATTAAGGATAAGCACTTTATTATAGGTATCTTATTTACATTTATCATCGCAATCATAAGTCTTGTATTATCTAAATTACCTATCCTTAGTCAAATTGGCGGTTTATCAATCGCAATTCTTATTGCTATACTTTATCGACATTTCAAAGGATATCCAGAAGATTATAAAAGTGGAATAACATTTTCATCTAAATACTTATTAAAAATTGCGATTGTCTTTTATGGTCTCAAATTAAATATCGATGAAATATTAGGACATGGTGGTCAATTATTATTAATGGATGCGTGCGTTATTGTTTTCAGTATCCTATTCACCTATTTTATTAGTCGCATAGTAAAAGCAGATACTTCAATAACAACATTATTAGGCGTTGGTACTGGTATCTGTGGTGCAGCCGCTATCGCAGCAATAGCACCAATTATAAAATCAAGAGACAAAGATACAGCTATTAGTGTCGGCATCATTGCATTAGTAGGGACTGTCTTCTCATTAATTTATACATTTATTTATTCAATCATTCATATCTCCCCTGTACATTTTGGTATTTGGTCTGGAACTAGCCTTCATGAAATTGCACAAGTTGTTTTGGCTAGTAATTATGCTGGGGTAGAATCTCTTAAAATAGCTTTATTAGCAAAATTAGGACGTGTATTTTTATTAATTCCAGTTATATTAATATTTATTTTTATTGTGAAATTTAAGAATAAAAATGATAAACATGCACACCATATTGATTTTCCGTATTTTTTAATTGGATTTATATTAATGGCATTAATCAATACATATATTCCTATCCCTCACGCATTATTAAAAATAATAGAGGTAGTAACTAATATTTTCTTATTAATGGCAATGGTTGCATTAGGATTAAATGTATCATTCAAAGATTTAAAATCAAAAGCTTTAAAACCGTTATTCATAATTATTTTTGTATCTATTTGTTTATCAATTATAAGCTATTTTATTTCTACTTCTTTATTCTAAAAAATGCGCCTTTCAAGTATACTTCGATGAACTATTTGTCATCTTAGATTCTTGAAAGGCGTTAATTATTAATTTGATTCTTTTTGTTTGTGTTTGTCTTTATCAACTTGAGGTTGTTTTTTGTCATTCATATGTTTGGCAATTTGTTGATCTACATAGACCCAACCTTTCCAACCAATATGAACCGCGTCACTAATGACATATTTTTCATAATCTTTATCAGTCATATCGTATATTTTACCGCCATTATCAACGACAGTTGAATGAATTTTTTTGTACACTGCTTGGCGTCTATCACTATCGATACCAATATGATCATACCATTTACCATTTGATGGGATACTTACATATTGTACATCTGCGCCAGCTTTATTCATTGTTTGAACAAGTAATTTTAAATCTTGGAACTCTGGAGAATTAACGTTAAATTCATAATCACGATTTATTTTACGTTTATTTTCTTTGATCAGTTTCCAATATGGGTCTCTAATATGATAATCATTAGTTTTGGTATTATTTTTACCAATTACTTCTGCTTTGTCTTTCTTTTGGCCCCATGATGCTTTTTCATCAGTTGCAGGTTTAACATGAGATAAAGGTGGTTTAGTGATAGAGAATAATGATTTAATTGCTTCAATCTTAATTAATTGATTTTCTTTAAATGCTGAAATATAGTGACCTGATACATTATGTGGATCTTTAGCAACTTTTCTTAAATACGCTTTGTTATGTACATGCGGGAATTGCAATAAACGTTTGGCATAACGTTGTTTCAATTCAGCAGGCATATTTTTTTGATTAAACATCGTGTTAATTTGATTTTGAGACATACGAGCATCAAAGTTTTGGTTTGTTAATCCATGATTAGTAAACCATTGTGGTGAGATAATAAAAGTTAATTTTTTACCTTTTAAATTATCATACTGAGATGCAAGTTCTACTGCATTAATTAAATCTGTTGACCCACCAGTGCCTAGTAAAAATACTGGTTTATCTGAATTGTGCTTATTTAACGCAATTGCTGGATTAAATGGATCATCTTTACCTAATTCACTTGAACCATAAACTGGATAATATTTATCCGACTTATATAGTTGATTTTGAATGAGCGTGCCTTTTAATACTTGATCTGTTAATGAAATTCTATTATTAGCAAGCGTTTTATCATTAATTAGCCCTGTAAATAATTGTGCGGGTAACAGAACAAATATAATAAATATAACGCCGCTAATTAGAATGGGTAAAAAAGGTTTTAATTTCATCGTAGTTCTTCTAATGCTTCCACAATTTTATTTGGTGTAGCCCACTCATCACGATCAAAGTCCATAATAGAAACTTCGATATCTAATTTATTTTGAATTTCTAATAATAAACCTACTGTTTGGAAAGAATCAATAATACCTTCTTCGAAAATTTCTACATCTGGATTTTCTTTTACAATATCGTTTTCTGCAACCTCTGCTAATAAGTCTAATACTTGTTCTCTAAATTCCATAATTAATTACTCCTTTATTAAATAAATTTACCTGAGAAAATTAAAAAGCCGAACGTTACAAAATGGAATGTGATGACAACGCTTAACGCGTTAGTCCATTTATTTTGCCAACGTGGAGGATGATTTTTTCTCCATTTTTCATAATAACCATAACCTATAAATAATGCTGCATGGTATAAGCCATAAATAATATAATAAACTTCTAATCCGTGCCAAACTCCCATGATAAAGAAATTAAGGAAGAAAGCCATGTTTGACATAGCCAATTGACTCTTAAACATCTTCTTACGAGACATATAAAATAATGATCTCATATAAATACAGTCTCTAAACCAAAATGATAAAGTCATATGCCATCTATTCCAGAAATCTTTAATATTTTTAGATTGGAAAGGTTTATTAAAGTTTGGTGGTGTTTTAATGCCATATAAATAACTGAGTGCTATAGCAAATAAACTATAACCTGCAAAATCAAAGAATAGATAGAAACTGTATGCATACATATATAACCACATGTGTGTAAATCCATGTAAATTCATTTGCAGTGGGTTAATCGCATATACTTGAATGAAGTAAGCGATAATATATTTATACAAGAAACCTAACATAATCATGTGAATTGCTTTTAACACTAATTCTCTATATTCCCCACCAGTAGGTACCTTTTTATCATCTTTAACAAAACGTTTATATCTATCAATTGGTCCAGATGAGATAGTTGGGAAGAATGAGATAAATTGAATTAATTTGCCAATTTTGATTTCTTTAATTGAACCATCTCTGATTTCCATGATTAGTTGAACACTCTTAAAAGTAACGTATGAAATACCTAAGAAACCAACAAATTCAATTAATTTACTTTCATGGAAATGAATTTGATGCCCACCTAACCATGTACTTTGTAATACTTTAACTAGTGCTAATGGCAATATTGACAGAACCATGATAATCACAAATTTTGAAAAAGTATTATTCTTTTGTCTAGATTTATAATAAAACATGATTAAACCAACTTGCCAAATAACATATATGATAAAACTGATTAATTGAACACTTAAATACTTTTGACCAAACAAATTATGTTTATCTGATGAAAATATCAGTATAACCATTATTGCTGTCGTAATACCGTTATATATATAGCTTCGCTTACCTAAAAAGCCAAGAATTATAACAGGAATTAGTACAATGAATGAAATTAAGAAGAATGTAAACATGCCATAAGGTATCATCCGTTAACAACCTCTGCAATCTTCTTACGATCTAGTTTACCATTAGATGTAAGTGGTAATTGTTCCATCCAAACAAACTTTTGAGGAATCATATATTCTGGTAAGCGCGTTTTAAGTTCATCTTTGATGTTCTTTGTCATTTGTCTGTCATCTTCTACTTTTTCAGTTGCAACAACAGCTCCTATAAGATGAGTTACTTTGTCATTTTTATAAACAGGAACTACAATAGCTTCTCTAATTAGTTCAGAGTCTCGTAATTGTGATTCTATCTCTTCCAATTCCATACGGTAACCATTCAATTTGATTTGGAAGTCTATACGACCTTGAATAAACCATAAACCATCTTCTTCTTTAGCTTTATCTCCTGTGTGATATGTTCTCACTCTATCTTCAAAGTTAAACACGGCAGTTGTTTTTTCTTCATTTTTTAGGTAACCAACACTTACACTTTGACCTTGAATGACTAATTCACCTTCATCAGTTGTCGTTAATTTAGTGCCAGGTCTTGAAACGCCTACTGGAAGTGGATTATATTGCTTTAGAATCTCTGGCGTAATTTGTATACTAGTCACCGCTACAGTAGCTTCCGTAGGACCATAAGTATTATATATAACACCATTAGGGAATCTATCAACTAATGCTTTAGCTGTTCTGTGTCCAAGAATTTCTCCACAGAAGAAGAAATGATTTAAACTACCATATTGTTCTTCATTTAATGTTGGTAGTAATAAGCACATTTCAATAAATGATGGCGTAGAAACCCATATGTTAATCGGCGTAGCTAATAACATATCATTTAATAGTTTTGGTTTTTTAATCATGTCTTTATCAACAAGATTTAAAGTGCCACCAGAAACTAAACATGGGTAAATTGCCATAACTGATAAATCAAATGAAAATGGCGCTTGGTTCAACCATTCTTTCCCATTACCTAATTGATTCAATGAATTCATCCATTCAGCAAATTCAACAAGACTAGCGTATTCGATTTGAACACCTTTTGGCTCACCTGTAGAACCTGATGTGAAAATAGTATATACAACATCATTATCCTTCATTTGACTATCAAAAATAATTGAGTCTTGTGAATTAACAACATCTTCAATCGTAATCATCTGTACATGTTGATGATCTAATTCATAATCGGTTGTGTTAAAAATATATTCTGGTTGAACTTTATCGATTATCATCTTCACTCGCTCTTCTGGTACAGATGTATCGATAGGCACATAGCCGCAACCTGCTTTAATCGCACCAATCATACCTACAATCATATAAGGCGACATATGACCAAATAAAATCATAGGTTGTTGACTGCCTTGTAATTGATGTGCAAGCTTACTAGAAACTTCATCTAATTGCTTATATGTTATTTCATCAGTCGTATGTCTAACTGCTACTACATCTGGTTGTTCTTTACTCAATTGACTGAGAATATTAATAATATCTGTCATAGTTTTCTCCCTCATTAAAATTCATTATAAATGAAGTTATTATGTGTATCTCCACTACCATATATTAAATATAAAGCGATAAATATTGCTAAATATAATAAAGTTAAAAGATACGGCTTCATTGCTAGGTAATATTTATTCGTAGGTTCCTTACCTTTAGTTTTCATTGGGCAACTCTCCTAAAATTTACTTATCATAAACCAAAGTTCTTAATCGTCTGTATTCAATGTAAATAATTTTAATATATAATAGCCGTTTTATATTTTGTTTTTACAATTCATTATACTCATGTTTCGAATAAAATTCAAAATTATTTTTAGCATAAAAATTTAAGTTAATTACTCCAAGTTGCGTAAGCTATAAATATAGTATGAGCATATTACTTATTGAATAATATTATTTTAAATCTTACGTTGTAATTAAACAATTACAGACGGTATAACAAAATTGTTAGATTGAGCTATTTTAAACATAATAAAAAGCCTATCTATTTAATTAAACTAAATAGATAAGCTTAAATTATAATTAAAACTATGAATTTACTGGGGTAATTGCAGGTTTATCATTTAATACTGCTTTAATATTATCCACGCATAATTGAATCATATCATTCCGTGTATTTTCAGATGCACTACCAATGTGTGGAAGAATCACAGCATTAGGCATTTTTAATAGTGGATGATCCATATCAATTGGTTCTTGTTCTAACACGTCTAAACCGCATGCTAATAACTGTCCTGTGTTTAAAGCATTTACTAAATCTTCTTCATTTACAACGGCACCTCTACCAATATTGATAAATATTGAATCAGATTTCATTTTTTCAAATGCGGATGCATTAAATTTATGTTTGGTTTCATCTGTTAAAGGTGCAGTACATACCACAAAGTCACTTTTTTCAAGTAATTCATCAAATGAAACCCATGTAGCACCCAATTCGTTTTCAGTCGCTTCTTGTCTTGAACGATTATGATAAAAAATTTTAGTATTAAAGCCTTTCAAACGTTTAGCAAAATCCTTACCAATGTCTCCCATACCAAAAATACCAACAGTTGAACCATATACGTCTTTACCAGATAGTAAATATGGTCCCCAACTTTTCCATTGTCCTTCTTGAATATATTGTTCAGCTTCTACAATGCGACGAGCAGTTGCTAACATAAGTGTAAAACCTAATTCCGCAGTCGTTTCAGTTAAAACTTCTGGTGTATTAGTCACAGTGACACCTTTTTGTTTGGCAACATCAATATCTATATTATCGAAACCAACAGCCATATTGGCTACTACCTTTAAATTTGGTGCTTCATTTAAGCAGATTTCATCAATTTTTTCACTTAAAGTAACAAAACAAGCTGTTGCATCTTTGATAGATAATAAGAATTTTTCTCTAGGCATGGGTATAAATTCTTCATTCCATACTTCGACTTCTGCAATTTCTTCTAACTGTGCTATAAACTTTTGAGGAATTTGACGTGTTACAACAATTTTGCTCAATCTTTGAGCCCCTCTCACCAAGTTAATTTGTTAATTCAACAATTGTTTCATTTAAATCTTTAAAAGAATATGTTGGTGGAATATCTTTTGTCTGAATTTCTTCTAGTGTAGTCACACCTGTTTGAACATGAATAGTATCGATACCAACGTTTATACCAGACATAATATCTGTATCATACAAGTCTCCAACCATGGCCACTTCTTCTTTATTAAGTTGCAATAGTTCTAAAGATTTATTCATAATTATCGTTTCTGGTTTACCAATAAACTGTGGTTGTACTCCTGTAGATACTGATACCACACTTGTAATTGCACCATTACCTGGTAAGAAACCTCTTTCTTTTGGTATAGAAACATCAGGATTTGTTGAAATAAATGTTGCTCCTTTTCTGACAGCAAGTGTTGCTATAGCAAGCTTTTCATAAGTAACATTTTCATCAAGTCCGATAACAACATAATCAACATTTTCATCATTTTTAACTACTAGGCCCGCTTCAGTCAATGCAGAATGTAGACCTTCACCGCCTAACATATAGACAGATGCACCTGGAGATTGTTCAGAAATATAATCTGCTGTTGCTAAAGCTGATGTAACAATTTCATCAGGTGTTGCGTCGATATTCATTTCATGCAATTTATCTGCAACTTGATCTGGCGTCTTGGTAGAATTATTTGTTACATATAGATGTGGAATTTGATGTTCATTTAAATAATCGATAAATTGACTTGCACCATCAATTTCATCAGTTCCTTTATACATCGTCCCATCTAAATCTATTAAATATGCCTTGTATTGCTTCACTATTTGTTCTCTCCTTTGCCAAATGCAGTAATTGGAACATTTTCATTATTTAAAAATTGAATAACTTCATCAATAAATTGTTTGTAGTAAGGTATTGCTTGATCAAATAACGGTTCAATTTCATTAGTATCAAGTTGAATATAGTTATGTGCAAATTGCTTTCTTACATCTACAGTTTTATTAATATTTTCTTGAGTTTCTTTAGAAATAACATTTTCTAATTCTAAAATATCAATCACGTCTTTATAGTTACCTGGATCTCTTAGAATAAATCCATCAATAATCATATTTCCAATATCTACTGATGATTCAATTAACATTTGTGCGATTCTTTCAAAAGCATAATGATTATCTTTGTTTTGAGTATAATCCTCTGTTAATTGTCTTAAGTAATTTAGTTTTTCTGAAAGTTTATCTTTATCTACAAAATACATTTCCTAATCACCTCTTATTAACTTTATAATATCATAATTTTGCAGTACACTTCATTTCTCGTTATACTTAGGCGTAGTATATTTCGTTTAAAGGGGTTCTACAAATGATTGATATGTATTTATATGATGATGAAGAACAAAGCCAAGTTCAATTTGTTGGATTTGTTGGTGAACATAGTCGATATGACTTAATGCTCGTTCAAACAGACCGACATTATGGTAAAACTTTGGTATTGAATATGCAAACTAATAAATTTGGTATTATTGGATCTGATGATATTGAAGAAGAAGGTTATATCGCTCATATTTTAGGTGTATCTGAAGAAGAAGGCGATGAAATCATTGAATACCTTAATGAAGTGATTCAATAATAATTTTGATATAAATAAAAAGTAAATCTCCCTCCATGTACGTTAATGTATTTGAAGGGAGATTTTTTATATTTGTTATTATAAATTAAAATTGATAAATCACTTTTCAGTATCTTGGATAGTTGGTTGTATTTTGACATCATGTAATTTATCATCTTGATCAATAACGGTTAAGTCTTCTGCTTGTTGTTTCACTTCATTTTCTGATAAATGTTTAACTACAAAATAGGGAC
Organism: Staphylococcus sp. HMSC13A10; assembly: GCF_001808005.1. Classification (NCBI taxonomy): domain Bacteria; kingdom Bacillati; phylum Bacillota; class Bacilli; order Caryophanales; family Staphylococcaceae; genus Staphylococcus; species Staphylococcus sp. HMSC13A10. The sequence continues at coordinate 146,429 of NZ_KV791856.1, forward strand.
ATCCAAAATTACAATATTCTAATAAATAATCTTGTATACTAGAGAATCTTTTACTAATTTCTGCTTTTTTATTAGTATCCTTAAAGAAACCTTTTAATCTTAATTGATCATAACCAAAATCTCCTACTACATAGTCATATTTATCTAAAATATCAGAGTATCTATTTGCGAATATTTCTTCATCAAAACAATCTCTATAATCTTCTATTAATTCAAAATACTGTTGCTCTACTTTTATCATAATTTCACCTAATCTATTTCACGATATATTATATCGCTATTTTAACAACACTATATATTTTCATTCAAATCTTTAAACTATTTAGTAAAAATAAGAACCACTTTATTTATTTTCATAAAAAAGTGGCTCTACAGATTGTATATTATTAACTATTTAATTGCTCTTCACCTTGACGTTGTCTTTCTTTGGCAGCTTCGTTAACTTGTTCATCTGCATGGTAAGAACTACGTACTAACGGTCCAGCTTGACAATGTTTGAAGCCTTTATCCATAGCTACTTTTCTCATTTTACCGAATTCTAATGGTGTGTAGTATTTTTCAACTTTTAAATGTTTACGAGATGGTTGTAAATATTGACCAATTGTTAAAATATCTACATCATTGGCACGTAAATCATCCATTGTTTCATAAATTTCTTCCATTGTTTCCCCTAAGCCAACCATTAAACTTGATTTTGTAGGAATATCTGGCTGTAATTCTTTAGAACGACGTAAGAATTCTAATGTTCTATCATAAGTTGCACGAGCACGAACTCTTGGTGTCAAACGACGAACTGTTTCAATATTATGATTTAAGATATCAGGTTTAGAAGCCATTAATGTTTCTAATGCTTCATAATCCCCACCCATGTCTGAAGGTAAAATTTCAATTGTAGTGAATGGGTTTCTTGCTCTAACTTTTCTAACTGTTTCAGCATAAACGTTTGAACCTGCATCACGTAAATCATCACGTGCAACTGCTGTAATAACAACGTGTTTTAAATTCATTAATTCAACTGATTCTGCTACACGTTCTGGTTCATTTAAATCTAATTCATTAGGTAAACCAGTTTTAACTGCACAGAAACGACATGCACGCGTACATACAGCACCTAAAATCATAAATGTAGCTGTACGTCTTTCTCCCCAACACTCATGTATATTTGGACACTTTGCTTCTTCGCAAACAGTGTGTAAATTCTTTTCACGCATCATTTTCTTAAGGCCAGTATAATTCTCGTTCGTGTTCAGCTTAATTTTCAACCAATCCGGTTTTCGTAGTATTTCCTCATTTTTAGTAGCCATAACAACGCATACCCTCCTGTTTAATCTCTCTTTATGTTATTATAACGAAATTAATCATAAAATAAAATCTAATCTACAGTTATTTTAAAATTGTAGTAACTTTTGTTCGAATATATCTCTTAAAAATTCTGGCATAATATATTCTGTTGGAAGTCCTTTTAACATTGGAAAATATCTACCAAACGTGTACATATCAACTGTACCTAATACGTATGATTGATTATCTTGAATTTCATTTCCATTTATAAAGTAGCGACCTTCTGATTCGATAAAACCTATGTTATATAATACATATCCTCCAAAGATATCCCCTCGAAATCCAAGACCTTGTGCATGTTCATGCATGTATTCTTGTTTCTGACTTTTAATAATTACTTTTTTTAATTCTTCACCTGTTAATTTAACTCTAACTACATTAATAGGATGAGGTAACATTTGATGAATATCAAATTCGGTAATTTCGTCAGAATCTAGTCCTTTAACTATTAAACCAGCATTTATAATTGTACAATCTGCATTCGTAAATTCATAGACACTTTCAGCTAATAAATAAGACGTTTTTGTGATAACATCTGTTTTATTTTCTAATTTGATAGGATGGTTGACTACTGGTTTACTCATTAATGCTTTGCCTTCACTATCAAAATCTGTTTCAACTTGAGGCAATTGTTCTAATGGATGCAAACAAGCCGTCTTACTAGTTACCTTTTTATCTTCAATATCTAAATTTACTTCACCTAAAAAATGTCCATATTTACCTGCTGCAGCCATTAATACTCCATTATTCATTTCTCCATGTTCAAAATAGTGATGCGTGTGACTTCCAAGTATTAAATCTATTTCAGGTATTTCCTGACATAATTTTTCATCAAAGAACACACCAACGTGGCTCATCACTATCAAAATATCATATTGATCTTTATGATCATTAATTTCATCTTTAATAGCTTCTAATGGATCAGTTACTACCCAATCTAATGCTCTATAAAACGGCGTAAATGGAGCTGTAGCAGCAACAAATAAAATTCGTACTCCGTTGATTTCCTTTATATAAGATGAAGACATGTGGTTAGGTAAATGTCCTTCTTCATCAAATAAATTTGCACAAATTACTTTAAATTGAGCATCGGTATATAAATTTTGTAAGGCTTCATGCGAAATGGTCATGCCTTCGTTGTTTCCAATTGTCGCAATATCACATTGCGCCTCATTAAGAAGTTCTATATTCTTTTTACCTAATGTAGCTTGGGTAATCGGTGCTGATAAATCAACATGATCACCTATATCTAAATATAGTGAGGGATGTTGAAGTTGGGAACGATGTTCTGCAATATAAGATTGGATACGTGCATATTCATTAAGATGACTATGAATATCATTTGTATGATAAATAGTTAACTTCACAGTACTTCCCCCTTTTCTATTTGTTTTGATAAGTCTATACGTAATCTATCGAGTAATAACTTTTATAGTAGATTATGCTATTAACAATTAATTTAAATAATTGATTTGATGATTAAGTAAGCACCTATGAATAACATCACTGTACGTAATAATGTTACCACTGTATCAGACTTGATTGAATGATTTACCTTAACACCTATTTTAGCACCTATATAACTTGAAATAATTAATACTATTGAATAATCCCAAGCAACATGTCCTTGTATAATATGTCCGATTGAACTCATGACACTTGAGAAAAATATCATCATCATACTTGTACCAACAGCAACATGTGGTGGAAATCTAAAAACAATTAACATTAACGGAGTCATTAATGCACCACCACCAATACCAAATAGTCCAGTAAGGATACCTATGAATAAAGTTTCGACAAATGCTATTAAAGGTGGAACACTATAATGATATGTTTTACCTTCTGCATCAATATAGGTCTTTTCATATTGTGGCTTATTAAAAACTTTAAAAGGTTTAATTTTGTTTCTTACTATTAATAAAATAGCAACCAAAATCATAAATATCCCAAAATAAAGGTTAAATGATTTTAATGTTAAAAACTGACTCAAAAAAGAACCTAATAATGAACCTGGTAATAAACCAAATAAAAAAATAGAGCCATTTTTAATATCTAGTTGTTTAGTTTTTAAATATCCTAAAGAAGATGATAAACCTGTAACAATAAGTATAACCGAAGAAGTACCTATTGCTATTTGAGTAGTAATACCGTGTAAAATATTATGATCTACTCCTAAATAGACAAGTGTAGGAACAATAATGATTCCGCCACCAATACCTACAATTGAACCAATAATAGCAGATAGACCACCAATAATAATTAATAAAATAATTGTCAATAACATACTTGTTTCGCCTCTTAAAATAGTTTTAATTGTTGTGGTGCTAAACCTTCATAGTCAATGTCAAGCATATCTTGATATGTTTTTGCATTTTGTGCGGCATGACCACCTGAATTGTTATTAAAAACAACATAAACCTTTTTAGCTTTTTGTTCTAAAATTTTAACCTTTTGTGCTAAGTCATATAATTCTTGGTCATTATAATTATATAAGTATCTTACATCTCGCCATTCTTGATCTGTCATATCTTTTTTAGTCCAACCATGTACGTTCCTACCATGATATCTTACAAAAGCAATATCGCTAGTTATTCTATTTACTAATGGGATACTTCCATCTTTGACTTGTGGTTCATCAACAACAGCATGAATAATTTGATGTTCAGTCAAAAATGTTAATGTCTCTTCTTTAAATCTTTCATTAAACCAAGATTGATGTCTAAATTCAACACATATAGGAAAATCTTTTAATTGTTGTTTCACATATAAAATATATTTAATGTTTTGACTTGAACAATCGAACCAAGGTGGAAATTGCACCAAAACCATAGCTAATTTTTCATTTTCTTGTAATGGCTTTAACATTTCTTTAAACTTATCAAACAATTCTTGACGTGTTTCTGCAAAATCTCTAAAATCTGCATGCAATGTTAATGCTTGATGAATTTTAACTACAAATTGAAATCGTTTTGGTGTTTCATTTATCCATTTTTGAATATTTCTTTCTGGTTGAATTGCATAATAAGATGCATCTAGTTCAACTATTGGAAAGTGACTTGCATATGTTTTAAGTTTATCGGTTTTTCTCTCTAAATCTTCGTATAACGTATCATGATCTCCCCAACCAGTTAGACCTATATTTATCATTTATATCACCAAACTTATGATACCACAGAATAAATTCGCAATTCACTTTATCAATACGAAATTTACAGATTCTTATTAATTGGTGTACCATAATAAAATTACAATCGAAAATTAAATAGCCTGCGACAATGATGTATGTCTCAGGCTATAATCGGTAGAACAACCTAGCTTAACTTAACGTGTATATGTCACTAGACTTATAAAATCGTAGTGATATTTTATTTTAAGTTCTTTGCTATTAGGTTTATTTGATTAATTATACGATCCATTAATTCTTCTGCTTTTTGTTTTTTAGCTAGACGTGGTGATTGTCCACTCCATATATGAGTTAATTCACTTTCGCCTTGCTGTACTGCAGTTTTACGAATTTGATTTGTCAGTTGATTTTGTATTGGATATTCATGAATTTCACTTTGATATTGACTCATTTCTTTAACGAATTGATTATTAATACCACGTGCATTTTTACCGCTAAACACATTGGTTACGATGGTATCTGTTTCTTTACTATTTAATATGGCTTCTTTTAGTAAATCATTAGCTCCGCTTTCATTAGAAGTTAAGAAGGCCGTACCCATTTGTGCACCTTGAGCACCTAACATAATACTTGCTAATAGACCTCTTTCATCCATTATACCTCCTGCAGCAACTACAGGTATCGACACGTGATCAACAACTTGAGGTACCAATGACATCGTTCCAATCATTGGCTCTTCACTATCCCCTAAACGTAAAAATGATCCTCGATGTCCTCCCGCTTCACTACCTTGGGCTATAACAATATCCATACCAGCTTTTTCATTTTCTATAGCTTCTTCTACTGTTGTAGCTGTACCAATTAATATTACATTATTTTCTTTTAGTTTCTCGATAATTTGATGATCAGGAATTCCAAAGGTAAAGCTACATACTGGAACTTTATATTCAATAACTTTATTTACAGCATCTTTAAATTTTTGGCTTTCCTCAATATTAACCACAGGTTCTTCTAAATGAAACGCTCTTCTATATGGTTTCAACCATGCATTCATATGTTCAATTTGGTCTGGGTTGACACCTGTGTTTTCTTTAGGTACAAATAGATTCACACCAAATGGTTGTTTTGTTAATGATTTAACTGTTTGAATTTCACTTTCTAACTTTTCAATACTAAAATAACCCGCACCAATCGTTCCTAATCCACCTTTTTCACTAACAGTTGCTACTAAAGATGGGGTCGTACTACCTGCCATACCAGCTTGAATAATAGGATATTGAATCTGTAATGTTCTCGTTAATTGATTATTATTCCACATTTGATTCACCAACTCTTACTAATTATTTTCTATTTCTATTTGGAAATGTTTGTTTCTTTAACTTTTCTTCTTCCTCTTTATCTAACTCATCTTCTATTTCCATACCTAGCAATGTCTCTATTAAATCTTCATGAGATACTATGCCATCAGTACCACCAAATTCATCTAATACTATAGCTAAATGCTTTCTTGATACTGTCATTTTTCTAAGTACCCATTCAGCTTTATTATGTTCATTCACGAATAATGGTTTTGATGAAAATTTTGTGATTGATTCATATTTTTTCTTACTCCATGCTAATAAATACTTAGAATGGAATACGCCTACAATATCATCTATATCTTCATCATATATTGGATACCTTGTATATGGTTCATTCATTACCGTTTCATATGCCTCATCAAATGACGTAGTTTTGGGAAATGCAACGACATTCACTCTAGGTGTCGTATCAACATCTTTGACCTTTAAGTTTTCAAAATCTAGTACACCTTTGAGTCGATTTTGTTCTGTTTCATTGAATGCACCCTCACGTCCTGCAATCATTAACATTGTTCTTATTTCTTCTTTAGAATACTTACTTTGTTCCTTTTGTCCTTTTGACAATAATTTATTAATACTATCTGTAATAGCATTTAATATTTTAGTTATTGGTTTAAGTATAATAACTAAAATATTAATAACTGGATAAACCAATCTTGATATTTTATCTGGAAATGTTGCTGCGATTGATTTAGGAATAACTTCAGATACCAAAATAATGACAACAGTAATTACAGCAGATGCTATACCCACATTGACGCCAATGTTAATTGCCAAAATTGTTACTAATGTAGGTAAAATGATATTTGCAACATTATTACCTATCAATATAGTAGTAATAAATTCAGTTGGTTTATCTAATAGTCGGGATAATCCCTGTGATTTTTTATCTCCATTTTTGGCTTCAGCTTGAAATTTTGTTCTATTTGCTGCAGTTAATGCAGTTTCACTTCCTGAAAAGAAAAATGATAATAAAATTAAAAATATGATAGCTATAATCATGAAGCATGCTCCCCGTTCATAATAATTATATAAATATTGAATTATAAATTTATTCCCCTGAACAAACTTTTGTAAACTATTACAATATGCTGCTTTAATTAATATAATATTCAACTTCTGTGAGTAACCATGAATCATAAAAAGTGGACAATAAATAGAGTTTAGTCAATTTATTATCCACTTCTATTTGCTATTTAATTTCATACTAAATTTAAACAAATCATAAATTAGTAACTAAAAAAACACCAAGCTATTATACCTATACGTAAAATAGCTTGATGTTAGTAGAGGAAGTTAGCCGATACTGCCTTCCATTTCGAATTTAATTAATCTATTCATTTCTACCGCATATTCCATTGGTAGTTCTTTAGTGAATGGTTCAATGAATCCCATAACAATCATTTCAGTCGCTTCTTCTTCTGAGATACCACGACTCATTAAGTAGAATAATTGTTCTTCTGAAACTTTAGATACTTTAGCTTCGTGCTCTAATGAAATATTGTCGTTAAATACTTCATTATAAGGGATTGTATCTGAAGTTGATTCATTATCTAAAATTAATGTGTCACATTCAATGTTTGAACGTGCACCTTTAGCTTTACGTCCAAAATGAACAATACCACGATAGATTACTTTACCACCGTTTTTAGAAATAGATTTAGAAACAATTGTTGAAGACGTATTTGGTGCTTTATGAATCATTTTAGCTCCAGCGTCTTGTACTTGTCCTTTACCAGCAAATGCGATAGATAATGTACTACCTTTCGCACCTTCACCTAATAATACACAGTTAGGGTATTTCATAGTTAATTTAGAACCTAAGTTACCATCAACCCATTCCATATTACCATTCTCATGAACAAATGTACGTTTAGTAACTAAGTTATAAACATTGTTTGCCCAGTTTTGAATTGTAGTATAACGGACGTGTGCATCTTTATGGACAATAATTTCAACTACAGCTGAGTGTAATGAACTTGTTGTATAAACTGGTGCAGTACAACCTTCAACGTAGTTTACTGAAGCACCTTCATCAGCAATGATTAAAGTACGTTCGAATTGACCCATATTTTCAGAGTTAATACGGAAGTATGCTTGTAATGGTGTATCTAATTTAACGTTTTTAGGAACATAAATGAATGATCCACCTGACCATACAGCTGAGTTTAATGCCGCAAATTTATTATCTGCAGCTGGAATAACAGAAGCAAAATATTCACGGAATAAATCTTCGTTCTCACGTAATGCACTGTCAGTATCTTTGAAGATAATTCCTTTTTCTTCTAATTCTTTTTCCATATTATGGTAAACAACTTCTGATTCATATTGTGCAGAAACACCTGCTAAATATTTTTGCTCAGCTTCAGGAATACCTAATTTATCAAATGTACGTTTGATTTCTTCAGGTACTTCATCCCATGAACGCTCAGTGTGTTCTGATGGTTTTACATAATAAGTAATATCATCAAAGTTTAATTCTGATAAGTCGCCACCCCATTGAGGCATTGGCGTTTTATAGAATAATTTTAAAGCTTTCAGACGGAAATCTAACATCCATTCTGGTTCATCTTTCATTTTAGAAATTTCTCTAACTATATTTTCAGTTAGACCTCGTTCTGATCTGAAAATGGAAACATCTTCGTCGTGGAAACCATATTTATAATCCCCAACATCAGGTGCTTTTTTAGCCATTTCAATCACTCCTTATATATATTTAAACGTCATGCGCGAGATTTTTAATTACAAGTATAAAATTGTCATCATATTATAACAATGATTATCGAAAGTAAAAAGCCAACATCATTGATATCTAGTTATTGTTTACCCGTTATGTCATTAAGAAACATAACTATTAATCTTCTGTTGTCCCTTCTGTCTTACCTTCTTTTTCGACTGTTCCTTTTTCGAGTGCTTTCCAAGCTAAAGTGGCACATTTTATTCTTGCAGGGAATTGAGAAACACCTTGTAATGCTTCAATGTCTCCCATTTCTTCAGTAATTTCGTAATCTTCACCTAGCATCATCTTAGTAAATTCTTGACTCATTTGCATAGCTTCAGCTAACGTATGACCTTTTACTGCTTCAGTCATCATAGAAGCACTAGACATAGAAATTGAACAACCTTCGCCTTCAAATTTAGCATCATTTATAACGCCATCTTCTATATCAAATGTAAGTCGAATACGATCACCACAAGTAGGGTTATTCATATCAACAGTCATCGAGCCATTATCTAATACGCCTTTGTTTCTAGGATTTTTATAATGATCCATAATTACAGATCGATAAAGTTGATCTAAATTATTAAAATTCATATGAGAAAAACTCCTTCGTTTGTTTCAATGCATATACTAATTGGTCGATGTCTTGCTTATTATTATAAATATAAAAACTTGCTCTAGCTGTAGAAGAAACGCCTAACCATTTCATTAATGGTTGTGCACAATGATGTCCAGCTCTCACTGCTACACCTTCAGTATCAACTGCTGTTGCTACATCGTGTGGGTGAATGTCTGTTAGATTAAACGTAATGACACCTGCACGTCGATCTTTAGGTGGCCCATAAATATCTAAGCCTTCAATATTAGACATTTGTTCGTAGGCGTATTCTGTTAATTCTTTTTCATGTTGATGAATTGCTTCGAATCCTAATTGTTGAATATAACGAATTGCTTCAGCTAAACCAATTGCTTGTGCAATTAATGGTGTACCAGCTTCAAATTTTGTTGGTAAATCAGCCCAAGTAGCATCATATTTACTTACAAAATCAATCATATCTCCACCAAACTCGACAGGTTCCATATCTTTTAATAAATCACGTTTGCCATATAAAACACCGATACCTGTAGGCCCTAACATTTTATGCCCACTAAAGCTATAAAAGTCAGCGTCAATATCTTGCATATCTAGAGCCATGTGAGGAGCTGCTTGAGCACCATCTACACTAATCACCGCACCATGTTGGTGAGCAATTTCGGCTATGGTTTTTACATCATTGATTGTACCTAGAACGTTAGATACATGGGCAATAGCTACAATTTTAGTTTTGTCGTTAATTGTGGCTTTAATGTCCTCGATATTTAATTCACCTTGTTCTGTCATAGGGATGAATTTTAATGATGCGTTTTTACGTTTAGCTAACTGTTGCCATGGAACAATATTAGCGTGATGTTCCATCTCAGTAACAACAATTTCATCGCCTTCATCGACATTAGCATCACCATAACTATGTGCAACAATATTAATAGAAGCCGTAGTTCCTCTTGTAAAAATGATTTCCTCAAAATATTTAGCATTAATAAAACGTCTAACTGTTTCACGTGCACTTTCATATCCGTCAGTTGCTAATGAACCCAACGTATGAACACCTCTATGAACGTTAGAGTTATAGCGTTTATAGTAATCATCTAACACATTTAAAACTTGTACTGGTGTTTGGCTTGTCGCTGTTGAATCAAGATATGCTAAACGTTTGCCATTAACTTGTTGTTCTAAAATCGGAAAATCTTTGATTATTTCATTAACGTCAAATGAATGTTCGGCCACTTTATTCACGACCCTTCTTTAATTAAAAATCTCTTACTTTAAATCTATTTAGAAACTTTAAGTTCGATAACTTCTCTTAATTGACGTTTTACGTCTTCAATTGGTAATTCTCTTACTACTGGATCTAAGAAACCATGTATAACTAAACGTTCAGCTTCTCTTCTAGAAATACCACGGCTCATTAAATAGTAAAGTTGTTCTGGATCAACACGTCCAACAGATGCTGCGTGACCTGCTTCTACGTCGTCTTCATCGATTAGTAAAATAGGGTTCGCATCTCCACGAGCATTTTCTGATAACATTAATACACGAGACTCTTGGTTAGCAATTGATTTAGTACCACCATGTTTGATATGACCGATACCATTAAATACTGATGATGCATTTTCTTTCATTACACCATGTTTTAAAATATAACCATCTGTTTCTTTACCATATTGAACAATTTTAGAAGTTAAGTTGATTTTTTGATCACCTGTACCGACTACAACTGATTTTAATTCACTTGTAGAACGATCACCTATTAAGTTAGTTGTATTATCAATAATTTGGCTACCTTCGTTCATTAAACCTAATGCCCAATTGATGGCAGCGTCTGCTTCAGTAGTACCTCTTCTAATGATATGTCCAGTGAAACCTTTATCTAAATAATCTACAGAACCATATGTGATATTAGAATTTGCCCCAGCAATTACTTCTGAAACAATATTAATTTGATTTCCTTCACCACTTGCATTAGATAAATAGTTTTCTACATAAGTTACTTCAGCACTTTGTTCAGTGGCAATAATAACATGATTATAAAAACTTGCATTTTCATCGTCATGTAAAACAACATATTGAACTGGATGTTCAACTACGACATTTTTAGGAACGTATACAAATACGCCACCATTCATTAATGCAGTGTGTAATGCTGTAATACGATGTTCATCTACATTTACAGCATCTTTCATATAATATTTTTGTACTAATTCACTATGATTAACAAGTGCTTCTGATAAACCTTCAATGATGACACCATCATTTTTGGCTTGTTCAGAAACTTGTGTGTATGCTAAATCATTATTATGTTGAATAATTAAATTCTCAGTGTTTTCAACATCGATAATTTTTTTAACTGATTCTGGTAATTCTGATAAACTTTGATAAACATTACCTTCTGTGTGATGTTGTTTAAACGTATCAAAGTCCCATTTTCTTAATTTAGTTTTGTCAGGTTTTGGCATTTCTAAAGTTTCTGTTAATTTCAACGCTTCTTTACGTAGTTCAGTCATCCAAGAAGGTTCATTGTGCGCTTTTGAATAATCAACAAGTTGTTCTTCAGAAATGTTCAAAGTTTCAGTTGTCATAACTCTTATCCTCCCACTTGATGAAATAGTATTAATAATTCAATGTTCAGTTTCATCATTTATACGAACATCTCAACGAGCTTTAAATCGATAGATTAATCTCGACTATTCAGTAGCACCAAATTCTTCTTTAACCCATTCATAACCTTCTTCTTCAAGGCGTTTTGCTAATTCTGGTCCACCAGATTTAACAACTTTACCACCATACATAACATGTACTTTGTCAGGTGTGATGTAGTTTAATAAACGTTGATAGTGCGTAATCATTAATGCACCGAAGTCTTCTCCGCGCATTTGATTGATACCTTTAGACACTACTTTTAAAGCGTCAATATCTAAACCTGAGTCAATTTCATCTAAAATAGCAAATTTAGGTTCTAACATCATTAATTGTAAGATTTCATTACGTTTTTTCTCTCCGCCTGAGAAACCTTCATTTAAGTAACGTTGAGCCATGTCTTGATCAATGTCTAAGAAATCCATTTCTTTATCTAATTTTTTGATAAATTGCATTAAGTTAATTTCTTGACCTTCTTCACGTTTTGCATTAATTGCTGAACGCATGAAATCGGCGTTTGTTACACCAGTCATTTCTGAAGGATATTGCATTGCTAGGAATAATCCAGCTTTTGCTCTTTCATCAACTTCAAGTTCTAAAATATTAACACCATCAAGTAACACTTCACCTTTTGTTACTTCATAGCTTGGATGACCCATAATTGCAGATGATAATGTTGATTTACCTGTACCATTTGGTCCCATAATGGCATGAATTTCCCCAGTATTAATTGTTAAATTAACGCCTTTTAAAATTTCTTTATCTTCAATAGACACGTGTAGGTCTTTAATTTCTAATGTTGATGACATTTATATTCCCTCCATAAAATATAAAGTTTTCTTAACTAGTTTATAATAATTTTAATCTATAGTCAAAAAGCCTTTGGAATTTTCAATCTACTATATTATAACGTACTTACAGGTTAATATAAACTTTTTAAACCGATAAATTAGAGTAATTCTTTTAAAAAAATTATTTTTATCTATAGTTTAATGTTATTTCAAATGATAACGAAAACCGTTAATTTCTCAATAGCCATTTTTTAGACAAATAGTAGATTTATTTAACTTTAAATCAATAATTATGATATGATTCACTTTAACCTTACAGGTTAAGAAAGGAGTCATTAATGAAAAACTTCAAATGGATAAATTTGATTAAAGGATTTGGCATGGGTACAAGTGATTTAGTGCCAGGAGTCAGTGGTGGAACGATTGCACTTTTGCTAGGTATTTATGATGGCTTTATCAGTTCAATAAGTGGTTTATTTTCGAAAAGATTTTGGCCTAGCTTTAAATTTTTATTACCTATTGTAATTGGTATGCTATTAGCTATAGGTATTTTAAGTAATTTATTCAACTACCTTTTAAGTGCGCACGAAGTTCCTACTATGTTCTTTTTTACTGGTTTAATTATTGGCATCATTCCCTACCTTCTTAAAGTGTCACATTTCAAAACAACTTTTAAAACGAAACATTATATTGTCGTTTTAATAGGCATCGCATTACTAGTCATCATGACCTTATTAAATAGTGGAGACAAACACGCAGGAGAGACATTATCTTTAAATACTAGTCTTATTATTAAATATTATATTGCAGGTATATGTGCTTCTAGTGCAATGCTTCTTCCAGGTATATCAGGGTCATTTATGTTACTTATTTTCGGAGCATACGGGACGGTTATGTTTGCTATATCAGAACTAGTAAAATTTAATTTCGATGCTTTACCAATACTTTTAATAGTAGGTTTAGGTATATTGTCTGGATTTTTAATTTCTAGTAAACTCATCCAGTATTTATTACATCATCATACAACCGTAACATTCGCATTAATAATTGGATTTGTTGTCGGATCAATTTATGCTGTATTTCCTGGAATACCAACATCATTGGTAACATGGATAATCTCTATACTAACGTTAATTATAGGTTTTATCGTTAGTTACATTCTTGGTCAGATAACTGCTAAAAACGAAGAAAGTATATAGGCAAAAAAGTATTAAAACAAAAAAGGCTCTCAAACACATCATGTGTAAGAGAGCCTTAATATTATCTATTTATCTTCTTTATTACCTTTAACTTTATCAATAACGTTGTTAACTGTTTCTTTCACTTTACCAGAAGCTTTATCTTCTTTACCTTCTTTTTCAAGGTTTTCATTGTCAGTAACGTTACCTACAGTTTCTTTTACATTACCTTTTGCTTGTTCGAATTTATCTTCAGCCATTTTGAATTCCTCCTTGAAATATTTATCAATTGTTACGATTATTAAATACCACGACCTATAAAAATTAAACATACTTTTATTTTTTATCAACTTATTATATGAGTATATTAAATATATAGTTATGTTACGCTATTGGCGAGGAGGTATCTGTAGTGTTTTCTATTTTCATTTATGGTATTAGTGCTATTTTAATTTTGATCGCTATTATTTTAATTATTAGAGCCCAACTATCTCGCCACTCCAAAAACAAAAGTACATTCGTACCTTCTATTTTATTATTAATTGCTTCATTAATTCTGCTTATCAATGGCTTAATGCGTTTATAGTAAATAAGAGTTTAGGTCTATCTTTAAATTCTTATTCACACAAAAATCCTCAAGTCAAAGTGACTTGAGGATTTATTATTATGCTAATTATTTTGCTGGTACAACCGCACCATCGTACTCTTTATTAATGTAATCTCTAATTTCTTTAGATTGTAATACTTCCATTAAAGCTTTGATTTTCTTATCGTCTTTATGTCCATCTTTAACTGCAATTAAGTTAGCATATGGATTGTCTTTAGCTTTTTCATATGCGATTGAATCTTTTTTAGGATTTAATTTTTGATCAAGTGCATAGTTTGAATTGATGATAACAGCGTCAGCATCTTGTTTTTGATAAATTTTAGGTAAAAATTCTGCTGATTGTTTGTTATTAAACTTAATATCTTTTTTATTTTCAGTTATGTCACTAAATTTAGCATCTTCAATTTTAACGCCTTTTTTAATTTTGATTAAACCTTCATCTACGAAGAATTTTAAGAAACGTCCTTGTTCTGCTGGGTTGTTAGAAACGTAAACTGTTGCCCCTTTTGGTAAATCTTTTAAGCTTTTATATTTTTTAGAATAAACAGCCATTGGTTCTAACTCAACGTTACCTGCTGATTCAATTTTATAGCCTTTTTCTTTACTTTCAGTTTTAAGGTAAGGCGTGTGTTGGAAGAAGTTGGCATCTAATTCGCCTTTATCTAATAATTTGTTTGGAGTTGTATAATCGTTAATTGTTTTGATATCTAATTTATACCCTTTTTTCTCTAATAATGGTTTAGCTTTTTCTAGAATCTCAGCATGTGGTGCTGGTGAAGCTCCAACTTTAATTGTTTTATCGCTTCCTTTTCCACCACAAGCTGCAAGTGCTACAGTCAACGTTAATAATAATAAAATACCTAAGATTTTCTTCATTGATTTCTCCCCTTTTTTAGCGTTTATCTATTTTATTTGTAATCAAATCACCAATAAATTGAATGATGAATACAATAATTAAAATGAATACTGTTGAAACTAAAATGACATCATTTTGATTTCGAGTAAAACCAGTTAAATAAGCTAAGTTACCTAAACCTCCTGCGCCAATTACACCTGCAATTGCAGTAGATCCTACTAAAGCAATCGCTGTGACAGTAAGTCCAGATACTAATGCTGGCATCGCTTCTGGAAGTAATACCTTTCTAACCACAGTCCAAGTATTTGCCCCCATTGACCAAGCCGCTTCAATAACCCCTTTGTCTATTTCTTTGAAAGCTATTTCTACTAATCTTGCATAGAATGGTGCTGAACCAATTATTAATGCAGGTAATGCACCCGTTGGTCCACTAATAGTTCCTAGTACTACACTTGTAAATGGTATTAATAACAAGATTAAGATGATAAATGGAATTGCTCTAAATAAGTTCACTATGAATGAAACAATTGAATAAAAGACTCTTGCTGTTTTAGATTCGCTCTTAGCTGATAAAAATAGTAATACACCTAAAATTAATCCAAAAATAAATGCGAAAATAGTTGATACTACAGTCATATAAAGTGTTTCAACTATGGCTTGCCAAACATCTGGCCATTGCACATTAGGCATTGTGACCATTTCTTTTAAAATATCACTAAATGAATTATCCATGTCTTAACACCTCCACATTTACATGTTGTTCACCAAGATTAGATTTAAAATCTTCGAAATTTTCAGAACTTATATGCGGTATGTGGACGACTAAGAAACCTAAAGTACCATTTCTTGTGTTTTTGATATCAGCTTCTAAAATATTCAAATCTACATTATGTTTTTTAGTAATATATGAAACAATCGGTTGTGTTGTATTCTCGCCATTGAAGTTCAATCTAACTATGTAAGAATCTTCACTAAGTGGTTCTAAATCATCCAATGATTCTTCAAAATCATCGTTTAAATCATCTTTAACAAAACGTTTAGTAACTTCATGTTGTGGGTTTTCAAACACTTGACTTACTTGACCTTGCTCGATAACACGTCCGTTTTCCATTACTGCAACTTCATCACAAATACGTCGTATTACATGCATTTCATGTGTGATTAAGACGATAGTTAAATTTTGTCGTTCTCGTATTTTTAATAATAAATCAAGTATCTCATCTGTTGTTTGAGGGTCCAATGCACTTGTAGCCTCATCACAAAGTAAAACAGTTGGATTGTTTGCTAATGCTCTAGCGATACCTACTCTTTGCTTTTGACCTCCAGATAATTCAGAAGGATATGCATTTTCTCGGCCTTTTAAACCTACAAGTTCAATAAGTTCGTTAGCCTTCCTTTTTGCTTCGCCTTTTGAAACGCCAGCAATTTCTAAAGGAAATGTGATATTTTTTAGTACGGTTCTTGACCATAATAAATTAAAGTGTTGGAAAATCATGCTCACTTTTTGACGCTTTTTACGTAAATCTGATTTAGTTAATTTACTAATACTGTCGCCATCGATAATAACATCACCTGAGGTTGGAGTTTCTAAATTATTAAACATTCTAATCAATGTACTTTTTCCTGCTCCAGAAAAACCGACAACGCCAAATATCGAACCAGATTCAATATTTAAATCAACGTGATCTACAGCAAGTACGTCTTTGTTTTTCGTATGATATTGTTTAACTAATTGTTTTAACTCAATCACGTTAATGCCTCCTTGTTTAACTTCTAACAATTAAAAAATGCTTTCTCTAAACTTTAAGGTGTTAGAGAAAGCATTGAAAAATATCTTTCTCTCATCTTCTAAAGTTTGACTTTATGTGAATTGGCACCATTTCTATATTAGACGGTTGCCGGGCTTCGTAGGGCACATCCCTCCACCTCTCTCGATAAGAGTGTAAGCATTATTTAATTTGATTTAATCCTACCATCCAGGTAGAAATTCGTCAATCATTATTTTAAATTTTCTAACAAATAAGGAACTGATCTAAAAGCATATATTCTTTTCGATTCTTTATCCTTATTCATTAACATTAATACTGGTACTGACATAATTTGGTGGTCTTCACTAAATTTCGGATGAAAATTCAAATCGATTTTTTTAACTGGAAGATTTAATATTTCATTAGCGATATCCAGCATTCTTTCTGATACTTTACAAGTTCCACAAGTTGGAGTATACCCAAATATCAAATGTTTTTCCTCACCAAAATTTTCAGTTACATCATCTACTTCTATTGTTTTATTCATTTACTAAAACTAACCTTTCAGTTTTTAAATTAGACATGAGGGGCTTTTCTTTTTTACAGTTAAAACCATGTTTAGTAAGTACATTTGCTAAATAATTTTTAGGACAATTAGCTACTTCACAATAGGTTTTATCTACAAATATATGTTCACACTCACTCAAGTATCGCTTAAACCATTTTCTAATACGATCACCTTCATCATCGGAATCGGCTAAAACGAAAACTTGCTTGCCATAAAGTGACTCTATCATATCATCAATTTTATCAATACTCATAGTACCATGCGTACAAATAATGTTAACTGGTTCTGCAATGACTTGTTGTAATCTTTTCTTATCTGATTTACCTTCAACAATAATTACCTTATTCACAATAGTCATAATGATTCACCCTTTGAAAAATCAATAATTAGCTATCACTATATATTTCCACTGTAGTGTTATTTATCAAACATATATCATTAAACTTTAATTTCTCTTAATATTTTCCTTACATAATTAAAACTAACTTTATGTATTACTGTGTTATTAGTTTTTAATTAAGTAACACTTTTACTTTATTTCAAGTTTTAATTTATAGGCATAGATACCAATCATTATTGGGTAGCACTAGTTTTCTCTAGTGCATAAGTGCTTCTAAAATCTAAAGAT